>NZ_AEXS01000166.1:0-19491 GCF_000204455.1 Paenibacillus sp. HGF5
TTAACTAGCTGCGGCAGGCTTCTCGTTTCCTTGACCATAGGGGAATGACACAAATGGCATACCGGTTCCGTGTCGAACGCAAAATCGTCCCGCATCCACCCTTTGCAGTCTTCCTTCGTGCATGCCCACACTTCCGTTATTTCCTCAGGAATACTCTCCATCGAGTTTTTACGCGAATACATGAACGCTCCTCCTTATTCTCGTCTTAGAAAATAGAAACGCCGTATAAAAGAAAACTGCCCTTAATGTCACACATTAAGGGCAGTCTTCAATTGTAATTACAATTTAACAACGTTCTCAGCTTGTGGTCCACGGTTTCCTTCAACGATGTTGAATTCAACGCGTTGGCCTTCGTCAAGCGTTTTGAAGCCGTCGCCTTGGATCGCGCTGAAGTGAACGAATACATCGTTTCCGCCTTCAACTTCGATGAAACCAAAGCCCTTTTCAGCATTAAACCATTTAACAGTTCCTGTTTGCATGGGGGAATCCTCCTTGATATATATTTACATGACCTTTTTTCTTCGCAGACGGAATAAAAAAATTCACATATTGCACAAGGTTACCAGAAATGACAACCCTCTACAATATGTGAATTCAGGTCGATTTCGATATTCATATCTTAACACATTTGAACGACGATAGCAAATACCTAAGCAAAAGATTCTGCGGAAAAATTAAAGTTGTCTTCTTCGGCATCATTCCGATTAAGCACGAGCAGGCATATATAACTCCTGGCATATACCGGGAGTTATATATGGAGTAGGAATTATACGAGTAACACCGTTACTTCCGCAATTCCTCAAGCGTTTCCTTCCACCGTTCCAATGCTTGATCCGGCTCGTGCAGCCGAAACCTGATAGCCGACGTAATATCCGCATACTTCGCGATATCCTCGCGAACGGCGACGACCTCGGCATCGAAACGCTGCCGCGGATGCCGGGCATCGGGCAGATCAGGAAGCGCCTGAAGTCGCAGCCGAACATAATGAGCCGCACCATCATGTATGGCCACCAAGGTTGCCTGTCCGGACCGAAGGAGATTGCCTGTCGTAACCGTTCCCTGCCATAATGCAATCCGAAGCCGGTTCCGGTCCAAGGCCAGAACCTCCCCTACGCTGAGCATGGCCGTATTCGGCCATCCATCTTCCGTTACGCTCAATAGCAGCATCGCTTCGTATTGTTTCGACTCCAGATCGGAGCCGTCCAGCCATTGGCACAATCCTTCTGATATTGCCGCCTGTTCCGTCACAGCACCATCTCTCCTTCACCTTATCCATTTAACGCGCTTCGGTAAATTCCAGCCAATCCAGCTCGATGCGTCCCTTATTCACCATGAACACCAGATCCACGGGGCCTTCCTCAATCGACATCCCCCCAGCCAGCCTATGAACGTGCCACTGTCCTTCGCCCGCGCCCGACAAGGAAATGGCTTCAGGCTCCCGATCCCCGACCTGCAGCATGATATCCACCGCACCCTCCGGAATCAGGGCCCGAACATCCAAATGAAAGATGCCTGCACCAGCGCAAAGCGCATCATAAGCAAGCCAATCGCCCTCCCGGAGCTGCACGCATACCAGGTTATCCTCCGCCCACGGCTTGCCGCCTTCCGGAGCGTAGCTCGGCTTCTCCGACTTGCCCGTCATCATCCGCATCGGAACGCCGTCAGAAATCCGGAAGCCGATATCCTGGCTGGCCTTCTTCTCGACATGATACGAAACGCCCTCGCCCCGATACCCGTAAAACTCCGCCGGAATCTGAATGGGCAGCCGGCGCAGCAGCGACCGGGCTACGTTCGGGTAGGCATCGCAGGCTTCCAGCGGAAGACGGTCCAGGTATTCGCCAAGAATCGCTTCCGCTTCGGCTGGAGACGGCTTCTCACCGCCTTCCAGGTAACCCGTCAGCTTATCCCAGCCTTCCGGCATGCGGATCGAGAACGGCGAATTCCGGGTGTTCATCTTCTTCCAGGTCCAGAAGTTCCAGGATATGTTATGGTCCTCGAACATCCGGAAGGCCCCCGTATACCACTGCGGGTTGTTCTCCCCGCCTTCTCCCATGAAGATCGGCACGTTCCACTCCTCACGCAGATCGATATACTTCTGAATGCTCTCCGTGTCGGGATTGTTCCAATATTTATGGAACTGCAGCATCAGGTTATCATCGAATTTATCGTCAAAAATACTCCAGTCCGTAGACCAGTGCACACCTTCCAGAATGATCATATGACGCTTGTCCACTTCGCGTATGGCCGCGGTGATTTCCTTATACAGCGGCATCACCCGGTCATTGTACTCGCTGAACCAGTCGGGCAGCGGTTCGTTAAGCAGGTCGTAACCGGCAACGATCCACTCGTCTTTATATCGTTCCGCCAGCATACGCCACAGCGCCACGGTCCGCTCCGCGTTCAGCCGATCCGTGAACAGCTCCGGCAAATCCCGCTCGGAATCGTCGATATTGGCGCCGGTTTGTCCGCCGGGTGCGCCGTGCAAATCCAGAATAACATACAGCGAATACGTCCTGCACCAATCGATCACCCGATCGATGAGCCTCAGATGGCCTTCATGATAGGCAAACGGCGGATGCTGCCCTTCCTCCATGATAAACCTGGCATTGATCGGTACCCGGATGGAATTGAAGCCTTCCGCGGCGATCTGCCGGATATCGGCTTCTGCGATATACCGATCATAATAGGTCTCCCAGAACGCGGCCGCCTTCTGCTCGCCGATCAGCTCCCTGATCATGCCTTCGATGCGCCGCGGGCGGTCTCCCTGCTCCGGCATCTTCCACATGTAGCCTTCCGGCAGCAGCCAGCTACCAAGCCCGACCCCCTGCAGCAGAATTTCCTGCCCGTCCCCGTTCACCACGCGTTTACCGTTCGCCTTAACGAAACCGCTTACCAAAGGATTTCTGCTATCATTCATATTGGCATTCCCTCGCTTCCATGTCTGTAACGAATGTAATTGACCTGTACCTATCAACGACGACATTCCACCCATTAGGCCAAACATCAAACAAAATATAACATGTCATGCAGGGCAATAAGCCTCAATCCGAAAATCAGGGAATCGTCCTGAAATATCGGCCGCCGGCCAACCGAAAAAGGCGCTCTCCTCCTATCGAGGATAACGCCTTTTCCATATTCCCAAAATTAGGATGATACCTCCGTCGCTGGCTTGACCGGAACCGAAGGAATGGATGCTTTTCCCTTCGGCAAGCTGCCCGGCAGCTTACCGAAGAAGATCCAGGTCCAGCCTCCCAGGCGGCCAATGCCGTAGACCGCTATATACGAAACCGCCACCGCGCTGACAAGCCCGCCGGCATACCACGCGAGCAGCAGCCAGGAGTTCTCCGTCCGCGGAGGAAAGTCCCGGTAAAAGAGCAGCACCAGCGGATGCACCAGATAAACGCCGAAGGAATAGACTCCGAGCCGTCTGAACCCGTTCAACCACCAAGCGTTCTTATTCCCGAACAGCAGCGCGACCTGGAGCATAACCAGGGCGGTGGTTAACGTATGCACATTCCAAAAGGCATCGTAGAGCAGCGGGTGATATTCCGTCCCCAGCAGCCGCTGATTGTATCGAAGGCCGATATGCACCAGCGCGGCGCCCAGCCATACCGCCCAGAGCAAGATCCAGCCCAGCTTGCGCAGCGCCGGTCTTGCTGCCTGCTGCGCTGATGTCAGCCAGTTCTTAACCCGGTCATAATAGATCCCTATCCATGCCCCGAGAAAATAGTACGACAGAAACGACAGCGACCAGCTGTTCCGGTTCGTTACGTCCCACCAGGCATCATTGCCGATGTAGAACAACCACTGCAGCACAATGCCGACCAGCACGCAGACCGCCGCGAAGCCGCGGAATCGCTTGAGCAGCATCAATACGAGCGGGAACAGCACGTAGAACTGAATGTTAATGAAAATGAAATACAAGTGCGTGTAGGATTTTCCCGTCACCAGCTTGGGCCAGAAGCTCTCCAGCATCGCCGCCAGATCGGACTCGCCCCCGCGATGATACCAGGCCACCGTAAAGAACAAAACCGAGAACAGCACATACGGCACCAGGATATACATCAGCCGGTTTTTGAAGAAGCGCCCAAGGTCACGGCCCTTGAACGGGCGGTGATAATAGTTATAGAACAGCACGAAGCTGCTCAGAAATATGAAGGTCGTCGTTCCAACCTTCGAAAATATGTTCAGGAAGTTATACAAGCCAAAAAAATCGTCCCCGCGCATCTGAACTGTGGCGAACGACGTCGCATGCACCATCAGCACGCCCATCATCGCAAAGCCCCGAACCAGGTCGATTTCGGTTAGTTTTGCACGTTTCTCCATGTTGCCTCCTTCATAAGATTACGCCCCCTATTATATCTCACTCCCCACCGCTTGGATACTAAATTTTCCTAAAAGTGGCATGGAACAAGCTCCCTTTGCCATACCAGTGTAAAAAGGGCCTGGCACCCAAACAGGACAATAGCTTACATGCATGCAGGCGTCCAATTCGAAGTGAATAGGAGGGGATTTCTACTGATTGAATTTAGCCGCGTCAACAAATTTTTCGGAACCTTCCATGTTCTGAAAGAAATCGACCTGACCATTTCCCAGGGGGAAGTCGTTGTCATCGTTGGACCTTCCGGCTCCGGCAAAAGCACGCTCCTGCGCTGCATCAATCGGCTTGAAAGCATTACGGATGGCGAGCTCGTCGTGAATGGCGTGAAGCTGCATGACAGAAAGATCGACATCAATACATTCAGGCGGGATATCGGGATGGTCTTCCAGCACTTTAACCTGTATCCGCACAAAAAGGTGATCGACAACATCATTCTGGCGCCCATGAAGGTGCTGGGAATGTCGAAAGCGGAGGCGACGGAAAAAGCGATGACATACCTGCAGCGGGTCGGGATCGCGGACAAAGCGGACAGCTATCCTTCCCAGCTCTCGGGTGGCCAGCAGCAGCGGGTCGCGATTGCCCGCGGATTGACCATGAATCCGAAGATCATGCTGTTTGACGAACCGACGTCCGCGCTTGACCCGGAGATGATCGGCGAGGTGCTCGATGTCATGCGCTCGCTCGCCCACCAAGGCATGACCATGGCCGTCGTTACGCATGAGATGGGCTTCGCACGCGAAGCCGCGGACCGGATCGTCTTTATGGACGAAGGCCGGATCATCGAGGACGCTCCGGCTGCCGAGTTCTTCAATCAGCCGAAGGAAGAAAGAGCGCGGGCGTTTCTGAGCCGCCTGCTGCATCACTAGCCGGTGAAGAAATCGGATACGGAACGTACGGACGAAGATGGAACTTCGCCAATGCTGCTCCTTGGGAGCTTAACGAGTGAAGAGAAAATAACTTTTTTAGGGGGAAGCGAAAGATATGAAGAGAAGATTTACGGGGACCTTCAGGTGGAGCGCGGCCCTGCTGGCGCTAGTCATCATGCTGATCGCATCCGGATGCGGGGGGTCAGGCAGCACGGACACCCTGGAGGCGATCAAAAAACGGGGCAAGCTGGTGGCCGGCGTGAAATATGATACGAAGCTGTTCGGACTGCAGGACCCGGCCACTGGCAATGTGGAGGGTTTCGATATCGACATCGCCAAAGCGCTGGCCAAAAAAATTCTCGGCGACGAGACCAAGGTCGAGCTGAAGGAGGTCACCTCCAAGACCCGGATCGACATGCTGAAGAACGGGGACATCGACATCATTATTGCCACGATGACCATTACGGAGGAACGCAAGGAACAGGTGGATTTCAGCGATGTCTATTTTGAGGCCGGCCAATCCCTGCTCGTGAAGAAGGGCAGCCCGATCACGGGTCTGGAAAGCCTGAACAAGGATACGAAGGTTCTCACGGTAAAAGGCTCCACATCCGCGCAAAATATCCGCGAGAAAGCGCCTGACGCGGTCATTCTCGAATTCGAGAATTATCAGGATGCCTTCACCGCGCTCAAAGCCGGACAGGGGGATGCCCTGACCACCGACAATTCCATCCTGCTTGGCATGCAGCAGCAGGACCCGAGCTTTGAGCTGGTCGGCGGCAACTTTACCGATGAGCCGTACGGCATGGCGATCAAGAAAGGAAACCCGGAATTCGTGAAGACCGTCAACGAGCTGTTGAAGGAGCTGAAGGACAGCGGCGAATACGACAAACTATATGAGCAATGGATGGGCGTAAAGCCGGAATAACCGCCGCAAGACTTGGCCTGGCCGGGCCGGAGGAGGCGTGCCCCCTGACCGGGAGCCATCCCGGTTTACTGCGGGAAAGGCCCGGCCTTCCTTCGACCGGCCGAAACGATCATCATCCCTATTGGAGGTGAAGCCTTGTGACCTTGTGGGATTTCAACATTCTGGTCGAGCATTGGGATCAATTCATGGCCGGCCTGGGCCAGACCATTCTCGCCAGCCTGCTGGGACTGATCGGCAGCTTGGTGCTGGGCACCTTCATCGCCATTATGCGGATTGCTCCATTCCGCGTCTTGAAGGCGATCGGCACCATTTATGTCGAGTTTATCCGCAACATCCCGCTGCTCGTGGTTGTCTTTTTCTTTTTCCTGGGCCTGCCCGCCCTCGGCATACCGGTCGACCCGTTCACCTCGGGCACGCTCGGGCTGATGGTGTATACGGCTGCCTTCATTGCCGAAGCCATTCGGGCAGGCATTCAGGCGGTACCGTCAGGGCAGTCGGAAGCGGCTCGCTCCTCCGGACTGAGTTATATCCAGAATATGCGCTACATCATTCTTCCGCAGGCGGTCAAAATCGTACTGCCGGCCATCGGCAACCAATTGATCAACCTGGTCAAAAACTCCTCGGTCCTGGGCGTTATCGCTGGACTCGACCTGATGTATTATGCCGATCTCATTAACCTGAGCACCTTCAAAGGCATACCCGTCTACACGTTTGTGGCCCTGTTCTACCTGCTCCTGACCGTTCCGCTCAGTCTCGCGGTCCACTATATGGAGCGCCGATTCGCGAGAAGCAATTGATGTTACGTTCGAAGTTTGCCTAATATACAGGAGGTGGCATGAGATGGATTTTATCGGTGCATACTCCTGGCCAAACCTGCGATATCTCCTTCAAGGCTTTTGGATCACGGTGCAGGTTGCCGGCTTATCCATTATATTCAGCTTCATCATCGGAACCGTGCTCGGGACCGTGAGGTATACGAAGACCCCCTTCCTGTCGAGGACCACGGCTTTTTTGGTGGATATTATCCGCAATCTGCCGCTGCTGCTGATCATATTCTTCATCGGCATGGTGCTGCCCCAGACCGGGATACGAATCCCGACCTTCTGGGCGGCTGTTGTCGGACTGAGCATTTTTGAAGGGGCCATGATCGCCGAGATCGTACGCAGCGGCCTCGTATCGGTGGATAAAGGGCAGATCGAAGCGGCCAGGGCCTCGGGCCTCTCTTATATGCAGACACTGCGGCACGTCATTCTTCCGCTGGCGCTGCGCCGGATGTCCCCGCCCATGGTGAGCCAGTTCATCTCGCTCATTAAAGACACATCGCTCGCCGTGATCATTTCGCTGCCTGAGCTGATGCGCAACGTGCAAATCCTTAGCGGTTCCAGCTATTCCTATGTCATCCCGGCCCTTGTCTTTGCATCCTTGCTGTACTTTACGCTGAATTATCTGCTGTCCATCATCGCCAAACGTCTGGAAGCAAGGCAGATATAGCCCCTGCTAAGCGTTCGCTGCTTTCTGCATGGACTGCCACCACCATGTTACAAAGGGCGCCTGCCCGCCATAGACGTGTACGTCCAATCCTGCTCCGCAGCCATTTATGGCTTGCGGGGTATTTTCCGTTTCTTCAGCAGCCAGCCCCTGCGTTTCCTAAACCAGGCTCTACCCCCCAGCCATTCTTTGGCAAGCGCCTGCAACAATGGCGATACTCCCCTCGTCTAAATACATAATCATCCCGAAAGGAGACGCCGATATGAAAAAAGGCTTTCTCGCCATGATGGCTCTTTCCCTTACGGTTGGACTATGGCTTGGCGCTGATCACTCCACGGCATCCGCCTTGTCATGCGCGGAGCCTCGCAAGGTTACCGAGGAGTTAAAAACCTCGGATGCGGTATTCAGGGGCACGTTAGCCTCGTCCCACCCTAAAGCCGACATATCCAAAAGTAAATATACTTTCCAAGTTTCCGAGTGGTGGAAAGGAGAATCGGCTGCCCCTACCGTCACCCTATATTCCAATGGCTGGGAATCCTTTGAAACAGGCAAGGAATATATCGTGTTCGCCGACAATAGCGGGCAAAAGCTCAAACCCCATCTATGCGGGAATACGGGTCCTTCCTCATCCGTTGACGTAAATTCGCTTGGAAAAGGCATCCAGCCCGAGAAGCCCGCTCCATCAACCGAAAGCCCAAGGCCGGGCGGCATCCTGGCAGGTTTGATTGAACTCATTCGTTTCCTGCAGGGCAAATATTAATCCTGCCGGCAACCGGCGTTCTGCTTAAGGCCTGCCTGAAAGCACCTGCCCGCTCACGCGAAAAAAATACAACCATTCTCCATGTCATCCGTATACAACGTAAAAGAACTGCGTTTTAAACGACAGGAGGATGAGAAATGATCAAACGATTATTGCTGATTTCACTTGTACTGGGAGTTCTCTCCGGATGTTCCTTGGTGGACAGCGTGAACAATTCCTTGGATTATACGAAGGAAGCAACGACCTTTATCAATGAAGCTTCCCAATTTGCCGAGTCCATCCCGGAGCTCGCCCAGCAGGCAGCCACCAATACGGATGCCAAGGAAACGCTGACCCAGCAGCTCGAAGCGATGAAAACCCGGATCTCGGAGTTTAACGGCATCGAAGCCCCTGCCTTTGCGCAGACGATCCATGAACAGCTGGTCGGATTAAACGACACGCTGCTGACCGACATCAACGGTTATATGGATCAAATCCAGAACGGAGTGACCGACTTCCAGAATTCCAACATCGTTCAAACCGTCAATAAAATCAACGAAACGATGGATATGCTCCAGAATCTCCAGCCATAATCATGCAATCCCTTGCCGACAGCACAGCAGCCCTGCTCTTCAGGAGCAGGGCTGCTGTGCTTGCTTCGTTATGTATGTGTGTTTCGTTCCTTACTTAAAAAAGGATTCCAGATTGGCGGTAAGCGTCTGCTTTACGACATATCGCGTCCCGTCTTCGCTTGGGGCCATAATCCAGGATGTCCCTTGGTAGCCTGCTTCATCCCGAGGGTCCCAGGCCACAATGAACTGCCAACCGTCGCCGAAGCGTTCATCGTATTCTTGGCTATAACCGTATGCGATATTCTCGCGCGAAACCGATTCGATGGACATATGCTGAACGCTTTCAATAGATTTCATCCATTCCGTAAATTCCACCATGTCCCGGTCATACTGACCTGAGAAATATCCCTCGCCCCCGCCCGACATCGTGTGAAAGGTTTCTGCATCCTCCGCCTGCGCTGCCTGATACAGCAAGGAAACGGTCTGCACCGGGTTCCATACGGGCTGCTTCGCTTTCGCGGCAAAGAATGCCCTGTCTTCAGCGGTATGCTGGATTTCTACCGCGATAAGCTCTTCCATCGTCGCTTCCCTTCCAAGCTCGTAAGCCCCCGGATAAACCGTGGATTGCTCCACCACTTTAAGCCCATCCGCGAACGCCGTCACAAACCACAGATTCTGATCGCCCTGGCTCAGCTCCTCCAGTACGATCTCAGCCTGGCTCCCGTACGTAAGGGATAACAACCGGCTGCTTACCTCATCCAGCCCTTCTTTATCAAACAGCTTGAAGCGTTCCGCTCTCACTTCACGTTTGCCCGCCTCTTCGAACAGCACCTTCAGCATGGTTGGGGACATTCGGACGCTCGGAATGTCGGCATGACGGAAATACGAAGCGGAATCGTTAGCCTGGAGCGCTTCGTACATGTCGAGAACCGCTTCGACGGGATCGCGATTAGACTCTCCCTCCGGCTGCTCAGCCTCTTGCTTGACCTGGCGATGGCTCGGATCTTCCTGCGGGAATGCCGTACGCAAGCTCTCCTTAGCCGCCGACGGCATTTCCGCTGGTTTCGCGGTTTCCTCTGCACCCGGTGCAGCAGCAGTCGGTGGAGTTATCTGTTCGGCTATCGGCGCCTCCTTCGCGCAAGCTGCCAGCATCATCATGATGACGGCCAAAACCATGAGCTGTCCATTCCGCCGATATGGCCGCTTCCCCCTTTTCATTTCGTTCACCCCCGTTATATAACGAAAAACCGGTATAACGCCGATACCGACCTCTTTATATTCATCATCGTCATTATGGAGAGGAATGTTTATCATGGACATAAAAAAAGCTCCCGCCAGGTTTAAAAACCTGCTTGAGAGCTTCTTCTCCTATCTTGCATCCCTTAAAATCGGTTATAGCTTACAAATTCCAGTACCGGCTTGCGGTAGCCGCGGGGACGCGGTTTGCGCGCATCCTCCTTGCCGATCGCGATCAGCATGGCGGGCACATAATCGTCCGGAATATTCAGTTCCTTCTGCAGGGCATCGGGATCAAATCCGATCATCGGGCAGGTATCCCATCCCTTGTCCTTGGCCACCATCATCAATAACATCGCGGATAGGCTGGCATTCCGAATGGCTTCATCCCTCATAAAGGTTTCTCCGCCCGCTTCATAAAAGTTCGTGACCGATTCAACCGTCATGTCATATTCAAGCTTGTCGATCACGCCCAAATTCAGAAAACCCTCGTTCATTCTTCCGATATCCTCGTAGGCCCGCTTATTCCCCAGCACCACGAGGACGGCCGACGCGGTGAGTATCTTGTGCTGCTTGTTGGCGGCTTCGTAAACTGTGTGCTTGATATCGGGATCCTTAACCACCACATAGTGCGTGTGCTGTAAATTAAAAGCCGAAGGAGCATATTTAACCTCATTAAAGATATCATTCAAATCCTGATCCGGGATTTCAATCCCTTCCATAAACAGATTAGCCGATCTCCGGCTCTTAATTAATGTTGTCAGATCACTCATATCTGCACGCCCCCGTCATGATTAGTTAAAGATTACCGCATCCAGCGAATATGCGCCTGCACTCGTGAGTGCCAATGCAACGGCCACTGCGATCAACAGCAAATTATACTCGTATCCATTCGCTGTGGACCAATACCCGTTTTGGCCATGCACCTTCACGATGGCACCCAGCATCGTCAGCGTGATCAGCGCTGCGCCGAGCACCGTGAGAAATCCGGCTGCCAGCAGCAGCCCGCCAACCAGCTCCATTAGACCTGACAACACCGCGATCGCGACGCCAGGCTTAATGCCCACCGATTCCATCCAGCCGCCGGTCCCTTTCGGACCGTAACCGCCAAACCATCCAAACAGCTTCTGCGCTCCGTGCGCCATGAACGATAACCCGACCACCAAACGAAGTATCAACAATCCAATATCTATAGCCATTTTGTACGCCTCCATATTCATGTTCATTATTTATAGAAATTCATCGACACGATCCATAGATATCTTAATATAAAGATATATAGGTGTAGAATGATTAACCTGCTTTACTTCGCTAACGTTTATGCACTTTACACTTACTCCTTTCAATTGACTAACTTTTATATAGTCGCTTAACTTAATATCAAGATATATGATGTTCGTTCTTCTGTCAACCGTTATTTTTAAAAATAAGCGCTGTAAAAAAACATCCCTGCCATTTTCCCGGCAAGGATGCTTCGTATGGCTATTATCTCACTGTCACAAAGCGGAATGTCTTATAACAGCAAAAGAGGGCATCCCTGCCAAAGCAACTTTGGGGCCCCCTTCTTTCGTTCCATCAAATACAAGTGAATTATTCCTTGACTGCACCGATCGAGATGCCGCTCGTGAAGTATTTCTGGAACATGATGAAGATGATAAGCATCGGTATGGCGGCCACCGTAGCCCCGGCCATTTTGTAGGCAAAGTTCGAATTGAGATCCTGCATCAGGGTGGCCACCCCGACCATCAGCGTCTTCACGGCTGCCGCGATGGAGCCTCATTCATGACGGCGGCCGACTACTCGGCCAGCTTCTTGATTTCACTTTCGGTCAGCGCCTTGTTATACATCCGCACCTCATCCAAACTTCCGTTAAAGTAAGGGTCTGCCGCGAACCGGCTTTTTCCTAAATAAGCCTCCGTGGTCAGCAGCCGGCTTGGGTTCAGCTTCATGTGATCGCCGGAGGAAACCATTTGTCCGTTCACGTATAATTTGCCCGTATCCCCCTGAAGGGTTACGGCGACATGGGTCCACGCATTCACCGGAAGCGGCGCGCTGCCAAGGAGGCTCTGGTCTCCGCCGTTGCCGTGAATCGTAAACTGAAGGACGCCGGCGTGCTGGGATGGCGTAAGGAACATATGCCTGGCGAGCCCGCTGCCGGCATCCAGCACCCGCTGCCACGGTGCTCCTCCCTTCCAATACACCCAGGCCGCAAAGGTAAAGTCCTCTGTATCGGTGACCCGATTTTGCAGTTCAATATAGCCGTCCGAGCCATTAAAATCCATTCCGCCTCCCTGCCGGCTCTTCTCATTCCACCGGACTCCGCCAAGGATCTTTCCATGAAATCCGTTATCCGAGACGTCGAACGCCGTGCCTTCTTTATTCTCGCTGAACGGATAGCCCAGCATAAGCGGCCCTGCGGACTGCTGCAGTACGGTCACGTCAAACGCTTTGGAAGCCTTCGCTTTACCGCTCGTAATCTGAGCGGTCAGCGTAACCTGCGCATCCCCCGCTCCGGCTGCAGGACGATTCAGCTTACCCTCCGCCGATATGACTTCGGGATGAGAGGAGGTCCAGCGAATGATTGCACCGCCGGAAGCCTCGGACGGCAAAGCCAGATCGTAGAAAATTTCGCTCACATCCCCGAGGGACAGATCACTTTTCACGGCCTCCACGAGTTCCCGGTCGCTGCGATCAAGCTGACGCGCGCCCCACACCGCGGTACCGTCCGCCGAAAGAGCCGTAAAGGTCATCATCTGCCGCTTCGCTTCGGGGTCCCATTGCGGAGTCATTACGCCTTTATAACGCTTTCCATCCAGCGTAAGCGTCACATCCCGCTTTCCGCTGATCTTCCACGCGCCCTCGGCTGCACCCGTTACTTTGCCGTTCTTATGAAGCTCGATCGGCATCGATTCTTTGATGACGGACGAAATATCTTTCCCGTGTTGAATCAGCTTATAGTCTCCGGCCGCATCTTTCGGCGTGACTTTCTTAGGCTCCTTAGCCTCCTCGCCCGCGTAACGGTATGGAGCCGATACCGGCCAGCCGTCCTGATTCATATACAATTCATGCACACGGATCTCATGCTCTTCCCCCCGCTGCGGGAAGCGGCTGTGAAAGATAAGGAATGTTCGTCCACTCCGCTCATCGTAGTAGACGGAGTTATGGCCAGGGGACACGGCCCCGGTGCCGATCCCCGTTCCCGGATCGCCGACCAGGCGTTTGAACAAGTAGTTCCCCATCAGCTTCACGCCATACGGTTCAATCGAACGGTCGTCAAAAAGCGGAAGGGAAGGATCGGCCTTCACTTCTCTCATGTCGTTGCCCTCCGCATCGTAGAAAGGACCATCCGGATTTTTGGATCGGACCACCCGCATATTGTAGCCGCCAACCGCATCCAATCCCCCGTACGACAGGTACAGGTAGTAATAATCCGTGGCCGGGTTATAAACCATGTAAGGGCCTTCGATCCGGCTGTGATTGCCTCCCAGCAGCTTCTTCCCGTATCCTTGCCCAGGCAGCGGTTTTCCGGTCTTGGGGTCCATCTCCATAATGAAAATGCCGCCGGAATAGGAGCCGTATACCATCCACAGCTTGCCGTTCTTATCGAAGAACACATCCGGATCGACGACATTCGGGTGCTTTGTTGCATCATAGATGGTACCATCCTCACTGATTTCGTCCCACATGCCGGATTTCAGAATGATGCCGGTGTCCTTATACGGGCCTTCGATCTGATCGGCAACGGCGATCCCCATGGCGGATCGCGGAGAATCTCCTTTGCACGCGTTATAGTACATATAGAATTTGCCGTCTGCCAGTTGAATCACGTCGGCCGCCCACAACGTATCGCTTTGCGCCCATTCCAGCGTTTCCTTCAGCTCCTCCGTTACGTTCGGAATCAGCGGATTGCCGGTCGCAACCCCGGACGCGACCATGTCCCAGCTCATCAAGTCCTTCGATTTGGCCGCGGCCAGATGGGAACCGAACACATAGTAGGTATCCCCTGTTTTGATCACGGACGGATCGTGCACGGATGCCTCCCGGAATAACGGTGCCTTCTGTGCATTCTCACCCTTCTTCAGCGGAGCCGCCTCCGCGTATACGTCAGGAACGCCGGCCGCAGGGCCTTGGCCTGCCGTACTTAAGCCTCCAGCCATTAAAATTACGGCAATTCCTGCCGCAGCCGTCTTACGCAGCATGTTTTTCTTCATACGATTCTCCCTTCGCCTCATTTTTTGTAAACCCTTACATAAATAAAAAAACAAGATGCCCATTATGGTGATAGCTCTGGTTGTTTAATTTAGGATAATATAAAACGTTTTATATTTGATAAGATATTAACACTGCCCTTTATGAAATATCAATGCTAATTCTTATTAATTTACTTCGAAAATCAATTAATGGTAGGAAAGACCCAAAAAAACCTGATCCGTAACGGATCAGGTTTCATTTTATATTTATATAAAGTTAAAGGGCGTTATGCGTTAATATGTCCACCAATTTCCCGACATGACAATCATCGAGAACAGCTTGATGCTCTCCTCATAATATCCCTCTGCAGATGCGTTCGCTGTATAATTCCATACCGAATTCAGCCAGCTCTGGTGACTGGACGAAGTCATCGCGCTTACGCCGAACGGTGCATAGAACGCTCCGCTGTTATAAGTCACCAGCGCGGTCCCGTTCAGATTATACCCTGCCTTGATATTGGCAGGATTGCTGTTTGCAGCCGACTTAATGAACGTGTTCATTTTATTCAATTGATTCAGCGCGCGCGTATCGCCGGTCATCAGATAGTCGGTCGTTATCCGCCATGGAGTCCGTGCCGAGTTGTAGTAATATTTTCCGTCGTTCGCCCCCTCCAGGAATCCCGCTGCCGCTGGCTGATAATTGCCGCTCGACATCACAACGAAATCCGGAAGCAAACCGGTATTGGAGCTATAACCGTTATAGATGGAGTTGATGATCGTATAGGTTTTGTTGATGACGTTATCCCAACGGGCATCGCCGGTAGCCGCACGGAACGCCTTCATATGGTTCAGCATGAAATCCGATGGCCGCGTGGCGGTATTGTAGTTGCCGCTGGTAGCCCAATCGCCCAAACGCAGCGTCCATTGCGACTGATTGACGTCATTGCTCATGATGGCATTGATGATATCCTTCGCGGCCTGCAGGTAATTGATCGATCCGCTGCTTCCCCACTGCTTGTCCGCAAGCAGGAGTGCGTAAGCTATATCCATATCGCCGTCCGTTGCCGAGTTGGCCCCCTCTATATTCTGGAAGCTGCTGTTCTGTTTCCACGCCATCAGATACGGATTGTTATCACTCGGATGCGCCTTGTAATAGCGATATAACCCATCGAAATACGACTGCGCATTGCTGTCGTATCCCGCCATCAGAACGGTGAAAATCATCCCGTAACCATGAGCCTCGGATACCGTCTCGCCCGCGGAATTGTATTTGACGTAATATTGCCCGGTTGCAGCCGGCTTCAGAAAAGACCCTTTCCAGCTGTTCCATTTGCTCTTGACCGCATTATCCATCGCGGTCTGCGTTACGTTGTTCGGTTTAATCGAACCGCTCGTATAGGACGTATGCTGGGGAAAAGGCTTGTTGGCCGCCAGGGACAACCCCGCCGGCAAGATCAGCAGAACTGCGCAGACCAACGCCGCCGACTTACGGATAATCGAATTTCGGAATACTTTCATCAACGTTTCGCTCCTTTGGTTTTCGAATTGGAAAGCCATGACCGCTACAGCCTGGTAAACCGGTTTCGGTATAAACCACCACCCTTCCCATGATCGATGGAAACGAGGAGACTGCCCGTATGTATAAGTACCACGAAGTTTGATGATGTCCGATATGCAACTGCCTTCATATATAATGAGGTAGGATCCATATCTACTACAAGTATAATAGAATTGTATATTATTGTAAATTAATAGTTTGCCGGTCATAATTCGTCTACCAGCATGAATAACCGTCTTTCCGCAAGCAGTATCCCACTGTCCGGAAAGACGGCTATCGTTATTTCGGTTAGCATTCCCTTTATTTCCGGGCAGGACGTCAAACGGCATGAATGGACGGCCATGACCGTTCGATCCCCTGTTCCGTCAATCGCCGCTGAAAAGCCTCCAAGTGCTCAGGGGTATTCCGTACTTCCCGCGGCTTCAGTCCATGCTCTATGCAATAAGCGGCCAAATGGCCGGCTGCCTCGCCGATATTCCATTCCACGGGATGCAATCGATAACACCCGTTCGTGATATGCGTCGTGCCGATATTCTTGCAGGCTGCCAGCACGTTAGCTACCCGTACCGGAATCAGGCTCCCCATCGGAATTTGGAAGGGCAGGCTCGAAATATCGATATACGTCCGCAATCCCGTGCTTGGATGCAGATCGATCCGGTAGCAGCCGATGCCAACGGAATCGTGAAACGTCTCCGCCCGCCCGTCCGGACGGCATTCGGCGGCAATATGCTGCTCCTTCACGGTAAATTCGGCGCGGATCCGGCGGGATTCACGGATATAAGGGGCTTTTGCCAAGCCATCCTTCGTCCCCATCACGTCCGGCCGAAGCCGGAGTCCGGGATATCCCTTTCCGCCATCAGGCCGCGGGGCTTCCGTCTGCATCCAATAGAGCAGGGACAAACTCAGCTGCCTGGATTCCTCCAGATGCCGTTCCCGTTCTTCCGGGCCGACATCAATAATGGAGCCGAGCCAATAATCGTTCTGCGGCCAGTTCACGACCGTAACGCTGCTGTCAAACACCCCGCCTTCGAAATGCTCCCGATTCAGGATCTGCCGGTATTTCCACAGGGAAAACGATCGGCCATCCGGAAATAAGCTGTAGGTGACCGGCTCCAGCGTATGCGGTACTAGCCCCGTCCAGCTCAGCATGGCATCGGGCCAGAAATCCGCCCGGTAGCTCTTCCAGAAATCGTACCGATCCGGCTTCGGGATGGTATGATCCTCGCCCTCCCGGTAATCCATCGCGAAGCACCAAGTGAAAGCCTGCATGTCCGCCCGGTCCGCCGGACCGGATAAAGCATGCGGCTCACCGGTCTCTTCCGCCGACTCGGAACCCGTCACGTATTCGATGCCGGCCAGCGGGAGCAAGTCCCCCTCCTCGGTAGCATCGAGGAAAAATGCGCCGGTCAGCTTGACGATGTCGCCGGATCTGCTGTCCCGCAGCCGGACGGAAGTTACCTGATCCCCGCCGGACTCCGCTTCCATCAGCGTTTGCTCCGTAAGGATCGTTAACCTTCCGCTGTTCACGTAAGGTGCCAGCATCCCCTGCAGCACGGCCAGCGCCGCTCGGGGTTCATGGGCAATGCCGCTGACCAGGGCGCTGCCTGGATTCAGGTAACGCTCTTGCCGCGATTCGGCCCGGAGCGGAAATAACTCCTTATAATAATCGCGGACCCGATTCCGGAATTCACGGTAGCTGGCCGTGCAGCCAAACTGCTCGATCCAGGGATGCTCGTCGGGCGGTACGCCCTGACTTGTAATCTGGCCGCCGAGCCAATCGCTCTCTTCGGTCATAATCACGCGTTTTCCCGCCTTCGCCGCCGCAAGCGCAGCGGCACAGCCGCCGAGTCCTCCGCCCAGAATGACGATATCCGCCTCTATATGATTCCCCATATGCACCGCACCTCGATATCGCTGTATTCTAGTCGGCTTTGGCACCAACCGTCTCATGATCGTATTTAAATATCGTTCCGAGCGTCGTTGACCCGGGGCCGTAACGCTCATAAGCCTTGCCCGCCTCATCTACGGGGACCACATGTGAGATCAGCGGTTTGATCGAGATTCTCCCTTCGGCCAACAAACGAATATATTCCGCAATGTTGCGGCCTTCCGTCCATCGCACAAAGCCGATCGGATAATCCGTATTGTTGAGTTCATAACTTGCGTCGTACCGGCCCGGACCGCCGGCCCGCGATATGAGCACCTGCGCTTCCTTGCCAAACATCCGCTCCCTGGCGTAGGTCATGGATAAATCGCCGACAATGACGATTTTGCCCTTATCCCGAATCCATGTCATCGACGCGTTGATGAGCTCTTCACCGGGACCGCTCGCGCACAGGATGACGCTGTCGGCTCCATGTCCGCCCGTCATCCGCCCAACCTGCTCCTCAAGCTGCTCCTGGTTATTATAAGCATAGGCAATATGCCGTTTCATCCCCTGCACCCGCTCCGGGTTCAGGTCAAATCCTGCAACGGGGCAAGCCGCCGCATGCGCGATCTGGGCAATGATCTGCCCCAGGATGCCAAGCCCGACCACCACGGCCGATTCGCCGAAGCGCAGATCCGCAACCCGCAGGGCATGGATCGCAATCGCTCCCAGCCCCGCAAAAGCGGCCTCCTGCGGATTCACCCCGTCCGGGACGATCGCCGTCAGGTTCGAAGGCACGGTAAGCCACTGGGCATGGCGCACGTAGGGTGCTCCATAGCAGGCCACCCGTTGACCGACGGCAAGCCCCTTCACGCCTTCACCCAAGTCTTCGACGATCCCCACCGCGCTGTAACCCATAATGACTTTTTGATCCGAAGCCCTTCGTATAAAGATCATTTCTGTACCCGGACTGACCGCCGAGTATTCGGTGCGAATCCGCACATGACCTGCCGGCAATTCCGCCGGCCTCTCGATATGATCAACGATCACGTTTCCATGAATCGTGGCAACAGCCTTCATATGGACCCTCCTGCTCCACCTTATTTTCCTGATGCTTTCCGATATTCGCTCGGCGAGACGCCGCTGTATTTCTTAAAGGTCGTCGTAAATGTGGAAGAGTTCGAATACCCTGTTTTCTCTCCGATTTCGGCAATGCTGAGATCCGTGTTCCGCAGATATTCACGCGCATGCGATAATCGGACTTTGTTCAAGTACTCCACGTAATTGACGCCGAATGTTTTCTTGAAATAATTGGAGAAGTATTTCGAGCTGGTGTCCAGCACTTCGGCCATATGGTCCAAATAGAGGTTCTCCATGTAATGCAGTTCGATGTATTGGGAGATGAATGCGGGATTCAGCTTGCTTCGCGGATCGTGGTTCCGCGTATTGGCCACCACGCGCATCACTTCCATCAGCGCCTTCTGAATCTCTTCATAGGTGAAGGCTTGATCGACCTTGCGGATGAAATCACTCTCCAGCCGGAACAGCTCGTTGCGGTCAACGGACGGCGAATCCGCCTGCTTCATGACGAGGAAGAACATGCTCTTCGCAATATGCACCATCTGATGGTGATGGATGCGAAGATCCGCATTCTGCTGGAAAATATCGC
>NZ_AEXS01000165.1:0-18191 GCF_000204455.1 Paenibacillus sp. HGF5
GAAGGAAGCGGAAAGCCTAGGCATTGTTGTCACGAAGGAACGGATCGGTACGGTTCGCGTGGAACGGAAGCCGCGGAACATATCCGAGCAGCTTACGTTTGCCGATGTCGTCGAGATCGTGGAAGGACATGTGCTTGGCGGTGCCGAAGGGCTGAATAAAAGCCTGCACAAGTATGTGATCGGCGCGATGAAAGTGGAAGCCATGATCCGCTATATCGACGCCGGAAGCCTCATGATTGTCGGTAACCGCGAAGATGCCCATTCCCTGGCGTTAGAGCAGGGGGCAGGCGTGCTGATTACCGGCGGTTTCGGCACGAGCCGGGAAGTGAAGCTGCTGGCGGATCAGCTGGATCTGCCTATCATCTCGTCCCGACATGACACGTTTACGGTCGCCTCCATGATCAATCGTGCCATTTTCGACCGCTTAATTAAGAAGAAAATTATGCTGGTGGAGGATATCGCCCATGATAAGCCCAAGAATCACCAGTTGAAAAACTCCGTCACCGTTCAGGAATTCAAACGGATTTCGCAGGAGACGGGGGAAAACCGGTACCCGGTCACGGACGAATGGAACCGGGTCATCGGCATCGTCGGGGTTCGCGACGTGGAAGGTCTGGCCGAAACCCAGCCGATCGAGAAAGCGATGACCCGCAATCCGGTGACGGCCAGCATGAAGACCTCCCTTGCGTCAGCCGCGCAGATCATGATGTGGGAAGGGATCGATTTTCTGCCGATCGTGGATCGGAACCGCAAGCTGCTTGCCACCGTTACCCGGAAAGAGGTGCTTGGCGCACTGCGGGATGCGCGAAACCAGCCTCAGCTCGGCGAGACGTTCGATCAGCTGATCTGGAACGGGATCGCGGAGGATCGGGATGAGGAAGGGCGATTGTTCTTCCACGGCTTTATCACGCCCCAGATGGCTTCGGAACTCGGAACGATTTCGCAAGGGGTGCTCACCACCGTGATGAGCCAGGCGGCCGTGAAGGCGGCCAAGGATATCAGCGGCTGGGATCATGTCCTCGATCATCTGTCGACGTATTTCATCCGGCCTGTGCAGATCGAGGATCCGATTGTCATTATGCCGAAATTGCTGGAGCTCAGCCGGCGCACCTGCAAGATGGAGATTGAAATCCAGCATCAGACGAGCCTGATTGCCAAAGCGGTCATGACGATGCAGGCGATCGATCACGGCTAAGGGGAAACTCTCCCGACTAATAAAAAAAGGGCACCCCGCTGGTCTTGTAGACCATGCGGGATGCCTTTTTTCAACTTAGCTTCATTCAGCCGGCCGTCCGTGAATTCTTCAGTCTGCTGTAATAGGTGCGGCTTCGAATGCCGGCAAATATATTGAACGCGCCAAGCACCAAAAACGCCGCTTCCACAATGACAGCGGGCGTGGAGCCGCTGAACAGGAACATGCACACCAGCGAAAGGGAAACCAGCATAATGCCCATGCAGAGGTTCATCATGGACATATGGATTCCGCGGTCGACCGGATCCGCTACTCGCCGTGCGCGAATGCTATACAGCGCGGCAGCTACGACGGACAGGACAAGGATAATGTACAGGATATAGTGGATAACGGTTATCATGGAATGGAAGGCTCCTTTATATTCGGTAACATGCTCGCGATGTGGCTAAAAGTGTGTGTTCACATGCTGCTTCGTGATCACAAGATGACTTTTTGAACACCCTCTAAAAGCATGTTAGATTCGATCATTTACAATAGTATGTATTGTATCATGATCCCGTTGACTTTGCATCCAGATGATCGACGCCGACCCAGATTTGCAGCACGCCTTCCATGACGAGCATAGTTTTGATTTGGACCTTGTAATCTTTTTCCCGGACCGTATAGATTTTGTCGCTGAGGAGCGAACGGGTCAGCTTGCTGTCCGTATCGATATCAAACACGTTGCGGCCGCGAAGGGCGGCCAGATCGTCGCTCATAAGCCTGACGAGCTCTTTGATGATGACGGGATCAAGAGGCTCCCTGTCGTTTTGTTCGCTGCGGATCTTGATTTCCTTGATGACCGTGGATTGTTTATTATATTTTTTTAACGAATCGATATCTTTTTCATACTGCGTTATTTTGAGCTGCTGTTCCTGATTCGTTTCCCATAATTTATTGTAGGCTGCATGATAAACCGAATTGTAGAGGATGCTGCCGACGACCATCCCCAGCACGAAGATGGATGCGACCTGATAGAAGGGGCGGAATCGGTGGGCCGGAGGTACGCGCATGGATCAGCTCCGGCTGGAGCACACCCATTTGACCAGCTCGCTGCCCATATGTGCTCCAAGAAATGCAAAGCCCAGATATAAAACCTGCTTGATGGCAGGGGATAGATTGCCGACTACCATGTTGCTTTCAATGACCCGCATCGGATCAATGGTCCCTCCGATGGCGGCGGCAAGCGCCCATATCTTAATCCGGTCGGCCACTTCTATCATGGTCAGGGTCGGGGGCTGCAGGGACAGCACGGCGCCCACGCCTCCCACCATGGCCCCTCCCAGCACGATGCCGAAGGCTATAAAAAAGTCCAGGATCGCTTTGGATAAAAAAACGCTCATGCCCTCATGTCTCCTTTCTTCTCTCGGTGGATGTCACGGCAACCGCCTGTCCACGTATTCCCTAGTTTCATTCTATGGGCGGGCCTAGCGGGATTATGATAAAATGGTATAAAGACTTTATAAGATATTTCTGAGTTGATTTTAAATATACATGTACCGGCGAAAGGAAGGCGTTACGATGAGCTCTTTCGTGCATTTGCACGTGCATAGTGAATACAGTTTGCTCGATGGAGCGGCACGTATCGGTGACCTGGTGCGGGAAGCGGCGGCGCTTGGCATGAAATCGCTGGCGCTGACGGATCATGGCGTGATGTACGGTGCCGTTCCGTTCTATAAAGCCTGCCTGGCGCAGGGCATCAAACCGATTATCGGCTGCGAGGCCTATATCACGGCAGGCTCCCGCAAGGAGCGGGGAAGCCGCAAGGACCAGCCGATCTATCATTTGATTTTGCTTGCCAAGAATGAGACCGGCTATCGCAATTTAATGAAGCTGTGCTCGATCGGGCATTTGGAGGGGTATCATTACAGACCCCGAATCGATATGGAGGCGCTGGCCGCCCACCATGAAGGAATCATATGCCTCAGCGCCTGCTTGGGAGGCGAGGTTCCCCAGCATCTGCTTCATGGACGCGAGGCGGAAGCCAAGGCGGCAGCGCTCCGTTACCAGGCGATTTTTGGAGAGGATTACTACCTTGAGCTGCAGGATCACGGCATTCCGGAGCAGAAGCGCGTGAATCCCCAGCTGATTCAGCTGAGCCGCGAGACCGGCATTCCGCTGGTAGCGACCAACGATGTGCATTATCTGACCGAGAACGATGCCGAGGTTCAGGACGTCCTGATCTGCATCGGCACGGGAAAGACGGTCGAAGATGAAGACAGGCTGCAGATTCAGACGAACCAGCTCTATCTGAAGAGCGGCAGCGACATGGAGCGTCTGTATCCCCATGTGCCTGAAGCTATATTGAATACGGCTAAGATTGCGGACCAGTGCCGTTTGGAGCTGGAATTCGGCAAATCCATTTTGCCGGAATACAGCTCGCTTCCGGAAGGGAAGGATGCTGCGGAATACCTACGGGATCTCTGCCTGAGCGGATTACGGGAACGCTACGAAGGCACGGAGCGGTGGCAGGATGAAGGGCAGCGCAGCGAGCTGGAACAGCGCCTCGATTATGAGCTCGGCGTTATCGAGAGCATGGGCTTCAGCGATTATTTCCTGATCGTATGGGATTTTATCGCCTATGCCCACCGGAAAGGCATCGCAGTCGGACCCGGAAGGGGTTCCTCGGCAGGAAGCCTAGTGGCTTATACCCTGCAGATTACCAATGTGGATCCGATGAAATATAAGCTGTTGTTTGAACGCTTCCTGAATCCGGAACGGATCACGATGCCGGATATCGATATCGATTTCAGCGATGAGCGCCGGGACGAGGTCATCGATTACGTGGTGGACAAATACGGGAAAGAGCATGTGGCCCAGATCATTACGTTCGGTACGATGGCCGCAAGGGCAGCCGTCCGCGACGTCGGGCGTGCGCTGAATGTGCCGTTCGGGGATGTGGACAAGGCGGCCAAGCTGATCCCTAACCACTTGGGCATCAGCATTGAAAGAGCGATGGAGCAAAGCCCGCAGCTGAAGGAGCAGTACGAAACGAAGCCGAAGGTACGCGAGCTGATCGACATGGCGATGAAGGTCGAGGGCATGCCGCGCCATGCATCGACGCATGCGGCCGGCATCGTCATTTCCAGGGAGCCCTTGACGGATGCGGTGCCGCTGCAGGAAGGCAGCGAGAAGACCGCGCTGACGCAGTATTCCATGGAGAATTTGGAGAGCGTGGGGCTCCTCAAGATGGATTTTTTGGGCCTGCGGACGCTGTCGATCATCGAGCGCACGCTGAGATGGATTCAAGAATTGACCGGCAGAGAGCTTGATTTCGACCAAGTGCCGGATGACGACCAAGCGACTTACGAAATGCTGGGCCGGGGGGAGACCGCGGGCGTATTTCAGCTCGAATCGGCCGGAATACGGCGGGTGCTGAAGGATTTGAAACCTTCGGTGTTTGAGGATATCGTATCGGTGAATGCCCTGTACCGCCCGGGTCCCATGGAATTTATTCCGAAGTTCATTCAGGCCAAGCACGGCCGGATCGAGCCGGAGTACCCCCATCCGGACCTGATCCCGATACTTGGCGATACGTACGGCATTATCGTTTACCAGGAGCAGATTATGCAGATCGCTTCGACGATGGCGGGCTTCTCGCTCGGGGAAGCGGATCTGCTGCGCAGAGCGGTATCGAAGAAGAAACGCGAGGTGCTGGACCGCGAGCGCAGCCACTTCGTTTCAGGGAGCCTGAAGCTGGGCTATACCGAGGATGAGGCCAACCGCGTGTACGACATGATCGTCCGGTTTGCCAACTACGGATTCCCGCGCGCGCATGCTGCCGCTTACGGCGTGCTGGCCTTCCAGACGGCTTACCTCAAGGCGCACTATCCGGTTCCGTTCATGGCTTCCATGCTGACAGCCGTCATGGGCAGCCATCGGAAGGTAGCCGAATACGTGCTGGAGGCGCGGCGCATCGATATCGAGGTCATGCCGCCGGACGTCAACGAAAGCGGGACGTATTTTACGCCGGTCATGAGCCGTTCTGCTGCCGAAGGCAGCGAACTGCAGGCCGATTCTCCGGCCGGCGGAGGGATCCGATTCGGGCTTGCCGCCATCAAGAACGTCGGCACGCAAGCGGTGGAGAATATCGTCGAGATCCGGCGCGAAAAGCCGTTTGAAAGCCTGCTTGATTTCTGCCGCCGCGTCGACCTCCGCGTATGCAATAAGCGCGTGATCGAGTCCCTGATCCAGGCGGGCGCCTTCGATTCCTTGCAGGGGCACCGCTCCCAGCTGGTCGCCATGCTGGACGAAACGGTGGAAGCGGCCGTGAAGTGGAGAAAGGAGCGGGATGATCTTCAGATTCAGCTCTTCGACTTCGTGGAAACCGCGAATTGGGACATTGAATATCCGGACATCCCGTCTTATACGGCAAGTCAGCAGCTCGAATTCGAACGCGAGCTGCTGGGCATGTATTTGTCCGGTCATCCGCTGGACGGCTTTGAAGAGACGCTGACGGAGTCCGGAGCGGATCGGCTCATGGATCTGCATGAAGCGGAGGATGAGTCGATGGCTACGGTTGCCGGCATGGTGGTCTCGCTGAAGACCATTACGACGAAACAGGGGAAAGCGATGGCCTTCATGGAGTGCGAGGATCAAATCGAGCGCTGCGAGGTCGTTCTCTTTCCGGAAGTGTGGAAGCGAAGCGCGCATCTGATTGAAAAAGGAGCCCTTCTCGCGATCCGGGCGAAGGTCCAGCTGCAGGACGAAGGCTTCAAGCTGCTGGCCGAAGAAATCGCTCCGCTTGAAGCGCAGACCCTGGGCCAGCTCGTTCGGCGGAGCAAGGTCCGGGGAACGCAGGGCGGCGGCAGAGGCAGGGCCGAGGGAGCAGGCCGGGGCGCCGCATCGGGCGCAACCGGCAAGCAGGCGGCTTCGGCCGGCGAACCAAAGGCCGTTCTGAATGCAGCGCAGCCGCTTGCCGCCACGAAAGGCCAAGACCTGCCTCCGATCGGAAAGGAAGTTTCAGGTATTAACCGAACGTCCGGGAAGGAATCTCGAGCAGGCGCATCGAATCCTAAAGCAGAGCAGCGCGTGTTTGTGAAAATAACGGCCGATGCGGAGCGATCGGAGATGCTGGTCAAGCTGAAAGAGCTTCTGCAGCGGCATCCGGGGCCTGTCGCAACGGTGTTGTTTTATGAACGAAGCCAGAAGGTGCTTGCGCTCAGTGATGCCTATCGGATCAAGCCTTCGCAAGAGCTCATTGCCGAAATGGAGAGCATGCTGGGCAAAGACACCGTTAAAGTGAAGTGACATGAAAATTTAAGAACGTTTCCCATCCCTCCCGCATACAATTAGGACACTACAGGAATGTTGGCCGAGTATTCGCCTGAAAGAAAGCACTTTACGGCGATGACCGTAGTGACAGGGCAACGGCCAAAGACGCGGGGGGGATTTGTGGTGTCAATGGACTTGGCAGAGAGCATGCTCAGCCGCAGAGGAGTCAGCGTTAACTCCATCGCGGATATTGTGTTGAAGCTTCAACAGCGTTACCATCCGACGCTAACCATCGAGCAGTGCGAGGAAAGCGTGCGGGCCGTGCTCGGG
This sequence comes from Paenibacillus sp. HGF5, assembly GCF_000204455.1. Classification (NCBI taxonomy): domain Bacteria; kingdom Bacillati; phylum Bacillota; class Bacilli; order Caryophanales; family Paenibacillaceae; genus Paenibacillus; species Paenibacillus sp. HGF5. The sequence continues at coordinate 6,776 of NZ_AEXS01000165.1, forward strand.
AAGCGCGAAGTGCAGTATACGTTGTATACGGGCATTGCGCTGGATGAGCTGGCGGAGAAGAAACTGCTGCCGGAGCCGCTGCAATCAATTATGGAGCAGGACGAACCGTTGTACGGTGTGGATGAGACCATGGCGCTCGGTGTCACGAGCATATACGGCATGATTGGACTGACCAGCTTCGGCTACCTGGATAAAGAAAAAATTGGCGTGATTGAGATATTAAATGAAAAAACGGACGGGATTCATGTGTTTCTGGATGATCTCGTTGCAGGCATTGCCGCCGCCGCTTCCTCGCGAATCGCGCATAACAATCCCGATGCGGCCCATTATACCGCGGGATCTGACTGATTTGCGCGAGTGTTGTCGAATCGCTGCATAAGGGTACGGATTTGGCTTTCAGCCCCCTGCTCTCTTTGTTGAGGTAAAAACTGAAGTATGTTATCATTATCCATTATATCGGCTCAGGATATGCCTGTGGGACGAGATTAGGGGGATCTGAAAGGCATGTGGACGGTTATCTATATTGCGCCAACTGCAAAGGTGGCGGAAATGATCAAGACCAGGCTAACGGAAGAAGGGTTTTTGGTTCAAAGCCGTCCTGTGAATCTTTCCAAACAGCAGTTTGAGATTTTGGTACCCTCCGGAGAGCTTGAGGAAGTACAGGAAGTGTTGAATTCGATATTGCACCCCTAGTTTCATCTGGGTTACATAGCGAAGCTTAGCGTACGGATCGGCGATGTGCTATTGCGGCGGCCATTCAAATTTACGGCTGGAGAGGTGTAGTTGTGTTTAAAGACTTGTTTCAGAAAAAAAGAAAATACGCAACGATCCCATCGGAACGACTTGGGACGGCAGGGCAGCCTCAGGAAGGCGAACGCCCGAAACGGGAAATTCCGGAAGGTCTGATGAATAAGTGTGCCAAGTGCGGCACCATTCAATACAGCAAAGAGCTTGAGAAGAATCTGAAGGTTTGTCAGGAGTGCGGGCATCATATGCGCTTGAACGCGGTTGAGCGGATTGCCATGACGCTGGATGAGACAGGCTTTGAAGAGTTTGACGCAGAGATGATCTCGGTGGACCCGCTCAAGTTTCCGGGATATGCGGCCAAGCTGGAGCAGCAGAAGATGAAATCCGGTCTGCATGATGCGGTGATTACCGGCCAAGGCTCCATTCTGGGCCAGCCCGTTGTGGTGGCCGTGATGAGTTTTGACTTCTTCACGGGAAGCATGGGCTCCGTCGTTGGGGAAAAAATCACCCGTGCGATCGAGTTTGCGACGGACAAGCGTTTACCGCTCATTATTTTCTCCACTTCCGGCGGCGCCCGGATGCAGGAGAGCATTCTCAGTTTGATGCAGATGGCCAAAACAAGCGCGGCCCTGTCCAGGTTCAATGAACTCGGCGGGCTCTACATTTCAGTGATCACGGATCCGACGACCGGCGGCGTGTCCGCCAGCTTTGCGACGCTTGGCGATATCAACATCGCCGAGCCGGGAGCCGTATTCGGCTTTGCGGGCCGTATCGTTATTGAACAGACCATTCGCCAGAAGCTGCCGGACGATTTCCAGACAGCGGAGTTCAATTTGGCGCATGGTCAGCTTGACATGGTTATTCATCGGAAAGATATGCGCTCCATGCTTGGTAAGCTGCTGGAGATGCATACCGTGAAAGGGGGATTCTGATGTCAGGCGAATTGCCTTTTGAAATGCCACTTGCCGAAATGCGCAAGAAGATAGATGAACTGAAACAATTCGGACAGGAAAAAGGGATCGATTTCACGGATGAAATCGCCCGCCTGGAAGAACGATATAGTCGTTTGGAAGAAGAGATTTATTCCTCGATTTCGCCTTCCCAGAAAATGCATCTGGCCCGTCATCAGCAGCGGCCGACGTCGCTTGATCTGATCCAGCTGATCTTTACGGATTTCATCGAGCTGCATGGAGACCGTCTCTACGGGGACGACCTTGCCGTCGTCGGCGGCTTGGCCAAACTTGACGGCGTTCCGGTCACGGTGGTCGGCCAGCAGCGCGGCAAAGACACGAAGGACAACATCGCCCGTTTCTTCGGAAGTCCGCATCCGGAAGGCTTCCGAAAAGCCCTGCGGCTTATGCAGCAGGCGAACAAGTTCAAGCGCCCCATTATCACTTTTATTGATACAAAAGGCGCATATCCGGGTAATACAGCAGAAGAAAGAGGTCAGTCCGAGGCGATCGCCCGCAATTTAAGGGAGATGTCGTCTCTTGGGGTGCCTGTTGTTTGTGTGGTCATCGGCGAAGGTGGAAGCGGCGGTGCTCTTGCGATGGCTGTAGGCAATCGCGTGCTGATGCTGGAGCACGCCATCTATTCCGCCATCTCGCCGAACGGCGCGGCATCCATTCTATGGAAGGATGCGTCCAAGGCGGACCAGGCCGCGGAAGCGATGAAGATCACCGCCAAAGACCTGCTTGAAATGGAAGTCATCGAGGAGATCATTCCTGAGCCTAAGGGCGGTGCGCACCGTAACTACGAGGAGACGGCCGCTGCCATTCGGAGCGCCCTGATCAGCCAGCTGAAGGAGCTGTCCGTGATGGATGCCTGCGAGCTGAAGGAAGACCGGTACCGCAAATTCCGCAAGATCGGCGAATTCGACTTTGCGAAGGCGGAACCGGAAGACGTTATCCTCTAAAAGTCTGATGAGTATGTGACGATATGACAAAGTTCCTATACAAATGAGACTTTTTGTAGTAGATTTAGTTGTTGGAAAAAGAGATATAGAGAACCCTTTAATAAACGGAGGAAACCCAAATGCGCAAAACAAAAATTGTATGTACCATCGGTCCTTCCAGTGAATCGTTGGAAAACACCAAGAAGCTCATTATGGCCGGCATGAACGTGGCTCGTCTGAACTTCTCTCACGGCGACTTCGAGGAGCATGGCAACCGGATCAAGAACATCCGCCAAGCTTGCGAAGAGTTGAACAAAACGGTAGCGATCCTGCTTGATACCAAAGGACCGGAGATCCGTACAGGCAAACTTGAAGTGGAACCGATTGAGCTTGTACAAGATGAATATATCACCCTTACTACCGAGGAAATCCTTGGTGATAAGAATCGTTTGTCCATTACTTATAAAGAGTTGCCTCAAGACGTTCAAGTCGGATCGACGATCCTGATCGACGACGGTCTGATCGGTCTGACCGTGGTGGAGATTCAAGGCACCGAAATCAGATGCCGCATTGTTAATGGCGGAACCATTAAGAGCAAAAAAGGTGTTAACGTGCCGGGAGTCGCGATTTCCCTCCCAGGCATTACGGAAAAAGACGCCAACGATATCATTTTCGGGATCGAGCAGGGCATCGATTTTATTGCCGCTTCCTTCGTTCGTAAAGCAAGTGACGTGCTGGAAATTCGCGAATTGCTGAAGAAGCACAATGGCGAGCACATCCAAATCATCTCCAAAATCGAGAACCAGCAGGGCGTTGACAACCTGGACGAAATCCTGGAAGTATCCGACGGCTTGATGGTAGCCCGTGGCGACCTCGGCGTTGAAATTCCGGCTGAGGAAGTTCCATTGGTTCAAAAACGCATGATCGAAAAATGTAACCTGGCCGGCAAACCGGTCATTACGGCTACGCAAATGCTGGATTCCATGCAGCGCAACCCGCGTCCTACCCGTGCGGAAGCAAGTGACGTTGCCAATGCGATTTTCGACGGAACCGATGCCATCATGCTCTCCGGCGAAACGGCTGCAGGTAAATACCCGGTGGAATCCGTATTGACGATGTCCCGCATTGCGGAAAAAGCGGAATCTGCACTGAACTATCGTGAATTGTTCTTGAAGCAGCGCATTGCACAAGAAACCAGCGTAACCGAAGCGATCAGCCAATCGGTTGCGATTTCGGCACTCGACCTGAATGCCAAAGCGATCATTTCGTCTACCGAATCTGGTCAAACGGCTCGCATGGTATCCAAATACCGTCCACAGGCTCCTATCGTCGCCGTAACGACTCAAGAAAGAACGCTGAGACGTTTGGCACTGACTTGGGGCGTAACGCCGGTTAAAGGCGAGCAGGCTTCTTCTACGGACGAGATGTTTGATTATGCGCTGCAAGGCGGCGTGAAATCCGGACTCGTGAAAGAAGGAGATCTTGTTGTGATTACGGCGGGCGTGCCGCTGGGACGTTCCGGTTCCACGAACCTGCTGAAAGTGGACCAAATTCCACAGCAGAAGTAGATTCATCATCAAGAATCCGCTGGATTCTGAATATAGCTGCATATAAGCAATGGACGACGTTTCTTGTCGGCCATTGCTTTTTGCATACATGAGGGGGAAGAAGACGTTGGCTAATCCATCCGTACCGACGCGAAGCCGCTGGTTCTGGACATCCTTTCGGGTGCGTTACCAGGAAAGCGATCAAATGGGTGTCGTATATCATGCGAACTATTTAAACTGGTTTGAGATCGGGCGTACCGAAATGATCCGTGAAATGGGATTTACGTATCGGGGAATGGAAGAAGAAGGCGTCCTGCTCCCTGTAGTGGATCTGGACATCAAGTACCGCCGGCCGGCGCGATATGATGATCTCGTGACAATATTTACAAGAATGACTGCTTTCTCCCCGCTGCGAATACACTATGAATACGAGGTCCGTCTGCTGAGTGAGCAGGAGCTGGCGGATTTGGGAGCGAGGGGTTGGCATACCGATTCCGAGCTCCCCGGTGCCTTGTTAACGGCAGGAGCGACCCGGCATGTATGGCTGAACCGGGAGTGGAAGCCGGCCCGACTGGATAAATGCGCGCCAAAGCTGTATGATGCATTGAAGGATACCCTTTTGGGGAGGAAGGAGTAGCTTCATGTTCAAATGGATGCTGGCAGCGATTATTTTTGTGCCTACTATTGAGATATTCGGCTTTCAGTTTGTTGCGGACCGCGTAGGGGGCATGAATACATTGCTTTTGACACTGCTGACCTCTGCCGTCGGCGTGGCCATGATGAGATTCGAAGGCCGCAAAGCGATGGAAGACGCCAAGCAGAGAATGAATACAGGCATGGTTCCGGGTGCTTCCATGGCGGACGGTTTATGTATATTTGCGGGTGGAGTACTTCTCATTCTGCCGGGTTTTGTAACCGACATTATCGGCTTTACGTTGATATTTCCGTTGACCCGCCCGCTGTATCGGATTTTGCTGTTGAAATGGATGAAGAAAAATATGAAAAACGGCAAGATTACGATCTTTCGCAGATAATACAAGCAGACATTACCATAAGACCGGTCCCGCAAAGGGGCCGGTCTATTTTATGCAAGGGAGCAGCCTATTTCAATTTTACCAAATACGATGGTTACATTAGCCCAATGATGAGATAAACCAAGCCGTTTCTTAACGAGGGCTACCTGAACCTGCCCCCGATAATGTAATTCCTCAGGTCCTTGAACACATGGGCCCGATGAAAGGCATCCAGGATGACAAGCGACACGGGACCGATGATCAGTCCCAAAATCCCGAACAGCTTAAGCCCGACGAACATGCCCAGCAGAGCGGCAAGCGGATCCAGCCCGACGCTGCTGGCCAGCACCTTGGGCTCCATGATCTGACGGACGACCAGAATGATGCTGTACAGGACCGTCAGCCCGATGCCGAGCGTCAGGTCGTCGGACATAAAAGCATACAGCGACCACGGAATCAGGACGATGCCCACACCCAGGTAAGGGAGCAGATCCACCAAGCCGATCAGAAGCCCGATGGAGAAGGCGGAATCCACGCCGAGCGCATAGAGCGTGATCGTGACGATGACGGCCGTAATGGATATGAGAATCAGCTGGGCTCTGGCAAATCCGAACAACGCTTTTTTCAGATCCGAGAAGATATAGTTCATCGGTTTACGAATGACGCCGGGCAGGAGACGGAGCAGCGCGCGGTTATGACGTTCCCAGCTGTTGCTGAGAAAGAACGTGGACAACAGCACGACAATGAAAATCGTCCCCAAATTCGGCAAATAATAAATAATTTGCAGGATACCGTTAAAAATACCGGTAACGAGGTCGGTCACGGCCGTGCCAATCGTCTGCGTCGTACGGGTGATGTTTTGGTTGATGGTATCGTGATAATTCGGGTTGTTCTGATAGAAACGGCTGATCTCATTGACGATATTCTGGAAGCTCTCATTCTGCGTCCAGGCCGTCAGCCACTCCATCCAGGCGTCAATGTGGAGATTAAAGGACTGGGACAGGGCAATCAGTTCCTTGACCAGCCTGCTGACAGCCGCGGTGAGAATCAACAGGGCTGCGCCGAAATACAGGAGGAGGGACAACGTGACGGCGATCCAGCGCGGCATTCTCAAACTCCGCTGGAGCAGGTTGACGCAGGGGTTCATCGCATAGGCGATGATCCAGGCCAGAAGGAAGGGATAAAGCAGCGGCAGCAGTACATATATCAAATAGGCGATCATGAAGATGGAAGACAGCACCCACACTCCCCGGCCCAAACGTTTAAGCATCAATCGTTCCAATGAATCACACTCCTTTGCAGCTGACTTGGAGGGACGAGCAGAAAGGCTCATTCTATACGTATGCAGGGAGTTTCAATATAAGGATAAAGAGTTCAAAAATGGTCGTCTTCATGATTCGACAATGAGAATTATCACAGGTATAATGGAATTGTAAGTGATTTCAAAAAAATGTTTATGGTTTCGATAAAACAATTTGATGCGGCGAATGTCGCTGCTCATGTTCACATATCAGACAAAATCCAGTATGATATGAGAAGGTTTGTGACTAGGACCATAGCAATTTTTTCGCGCGTTTTTCTATTTTTATCTGACTTCATGAAAATGTTTTCATGATTGTCAAAATAGTTCAGTTTATCCCGATCATAAAGGAGAGATGTTGCATGACAGCTACCAAGGGTTTGGAAGGCATTGTAGCTACCACCTCCGCGATTAGTTCGATCGTCGATGGCGTTCTGACTTACCGTGGATATGATATTGACGATCTCGCAGAACATGCAAGTTTTGAAGAGGTAGCCTACCTGCTCTGGTTCGGAAAGCTTCCGAATGTAGAAGAGCTTAAGGCGCTTCAACAAGATTTGAGCAACTATGCCGCCATTCCGGATGAGCTTATCCAGCAGATCAAATTGTATCCGAAGGACGGCAATACGATGGCTGCTCTTCGTTCGGCTGTATCCGCGCTCGCTCTGTACGACGCCGAAGGCGACGATATGAGCCGTGAAGCGAACGAGAAGAAAGCGGTTAAACTTCAAGCTCAGCTTCCGACGATCATCGCTGCCATTGCCCGCGTTCGTCAGGGCAAAGAGCCGGTGGCTCCGAAAGCAGGCGCCTCCATCGCGGAAAACTTCCTGTATATGCTCAGAGGCGAGGATCCTGACCAGACTTCCATTAAGGCTCTGGATCAGGCGCTCGTATTGCATGCGGACCATGAGCTTAACGCATCCACGTTTGCGGCCCGCGTGACCGTAGCCACGCTGTCCGACATTTATTCCGGTGTTACTTCCGCCATTGGCGCGCTGAAAGGCCCTCTGCACGGCGGCGCCAACGAAGCCGTCATGAAGATGCTGAACGAAGTCGGTTCGATTGATCGGGCGCAGGCGTACATTCAAGAGAAGCTGGACAACCGTGAAAAAATTATGGGCTTTGGACACCGCGTATACAAAAACGGCGATCCGCGCGCGAAGCATCTCCAAAAAATGTCGCGCGAGCTTGGCGAAATGAAAGGCGATACCACGCTGTACGATATGTCGGTGCTGATCGACGAAACGGTTACCAACCAAAAAGGCCTGAAGCCGAACGTCGATTTCTATTCCGCCTCCGTCTATACGCAGCTTGGCATTGAACACGAATTGTTCACGCCGATTTTCGCGATCAGCCGCGTATCCGGATGGACCGCGCATATTCTTGAGCAGTATGAAGGCAACCGTATTATCCGCCCGCGCGCAGAGTATACGGGGATGACCGATCAAAAATATGTGCCGATAGAACTTCGCTAAGTGGCTGGCAATCATGTACAATAGGCTAGAGAACCGCTTAAACGCGAGTGAATCGCGGGTGGCGGATTTCTCTATGCCTATTGCACACAGTATCACATTGAAATGGCTAGAGAAAAGAACCATATTCGAAGGAGGAACTCATACTCATGAAACTGGAAAAATTCGCACTGCCGACTGAAGGCGAGAAAATCACGATTGATAACGGAACCCTGCAGGTGCCTAACAACCCTGTTATTCCTTTTATTGAAGGCGACGGCACAGGCCGTGACATCTGGAAAGCTTCCAAGCGCGTCCTGGATGCAGCTGTAGAAAAAGCGTATAACGGTTCCAAGAAAATTGCCTGGTATGAAGTATTTGCCGGTGAGAAGGCATACAATACATACGGTGAGTGGCTCCCGAACGATACGCTTGAAGCGATTCGCGAGTACATCGTTGCAATTAAAGGACCTCTTACAACGCCAATCGGCGGCGGTATCCGTTCCCTGAACGTAGCCCTTCGCCAAGAGCTGGATCTGTACACCTGCTTGCGTCCTGTCCGTTATTTCAACGGCGTACCGTCTCCGGTAAAACGTCCTGAGCTGGTCGACATGGTTATTTTCCGCGAGAACACGGAAGACATCTATGCAGGCATCGAATACAAAGAAGGCTCCGACGAAGTGAAGAAAGTGATCAAGTTCCTTCAAGACGAAATGGGAGCAAACAAAATCCGCTTCCCGGAAACTTCCGGTATCGGCATCAAACCGGTGTCCTCCGAAGGTTCCAAGCGTCTTGTACGCGCAGCGGTTGAATATGCGATCAAGCATGGCCGCAAATCCGTAACGCTCGTTCACAAAGGCAACATCATGAAATTTACGGAAGGTGCCTTCAAAAACTGGGGTTACGAAGTGGCTGAAGCCGAATTCGGCGATAAAGTGTTCACTTGGGCCCAGTACGATATCATCAAGGACAAAGACGGCGTAGATGCAGCTAACGCTGCTCAAAAAGCGGCTGAAGAAGCCGGCAAAATCATCGTTAAGGATGCGATTGCCGACATCGCGCTGCAGCAGGTTCTGACTCGCCCAACCGACTTTGACGTCATTGCGACATTGAACCTGAACGGCGACTACCTGTCTGACGCTCTGGCTGCACAAGTTGGCGGTATCGGTATCGCTCCGGGCGCTAACATCAACTACGTAACAGGACATGCGATTTTCGAAGCGACTCATGGTACGGCTCCGAAATATGCAGACAAGGACGTAGTTAACCCTGGTTCCGTTATCCTCTCCGGCGTTATGCTGCTTGAGCACCTCGGATGGCAGGAAGCGGCTGACCTGATCTACAAAGGCATGGAAACGTCCATCAACAACAAAACCGTGACTTACGACTTCGCCCGCCTGATGGAAGGCGCTACTGAAGTGAAATGCTCCGAGTTCGCAGACGAAATCATTAAAAACCTGTAAGGAGGAGATTCATCGTGGCAATTACTCGTAAAAAGATTACGGTAGTAGGTGCTGGCTTCACAGGTGCGACTACCGCCCTGATGCTGGCTCAGAAAGAACTGGGTGATGTGGTGCTGCTGGATATCCCGCAGCTCGAGAATCCTACCAAAGGTAAAGCGCTGGATATGCTCGAAGCAAGTCCCGTTCAGGGATTTGACAGCAACATAGTCGGTACATCCAACTATGAAGATGCAGCTGATTCCGATATCGTAATCATTACAGCAGGCGTAGCCCGCAAGCCGGGCATGAGCCGCGATGACCTCGTCAACACCAATGCAGGAATCGTGAAGTCCGTATGCGAGAACGTGAAGACTCATGCACCGAACTCCACGGTCATCATCCTGAGCAACCCGGTGGATGCCATGACCTATGTGGCATACAACACGCTCGGATTTCCCAAGAATCGCGTCATCGGTCAATCCGGCGTATTGGATACGGCACGCTATTGCACCTTTATCGCGCAAGAGCTGAACGTATCCGTTGAGGATGTCCGCGGTTTCGTTCTGGGCGGCCATGGCGATGACATGGTTCCTCTCGTTCGTTACTCCAGCGTGGGCGGCATTCCGATCGACACGCTGATTCCGGCTGAACGCATTGAAGCGATCGTGCAGCGCACCCGGGTCGGCGGCGGCGAAATCGTCAATTTGCTGGGGAACGGCAGCGCCTACTACGCGCCTGCTGCTTCCTTGGTCCAAATGACGGAAGCGATTCTGAAGGACAAGAAACGGATTATTCCGGTTATTGCCCTTCTGGAAGGCGAGTACGGTTATGACAACCTGTTCATGGGCGTACCGGCCATTCTCGGCGGAGACGGCATCGAGCGCATTTTCGAGCTTGAGCTGACCGCCGAAGAGAAAGAGGCGCTGGATAAGTCGGCGGAATCCGTGCGGAACGTGACTTCGGTCGTGAACCTGTAATTTGAATCAGGATTCACAAAATCGTCTAATAATGCAATCCCGTCCCGTGATTCGGGGCGGGATTGCTTTTCTTTGGATGATCTGTCCAGTATAATAGGAGACGATGAATTCGATGTAACATAAATCACACTAACGACTTTGGAGGAATTGTTTATGTGGAACGTGACATTTTTTCTGCATATGGTCGGTACGGCGGCGCTAGGATTTTACTTGATCCTGCCGTTTGTTGTTGGCGGTATTCAGAAGCTGTCTCTGGGCGCTCAAGAAGGAGCCGTGAATACGATTCGGGTTGCGAACCGTTTTGCGCAGTACGGCTTGGTCATTCAGCTGTTGACTGGCGGATACATGATGTCCCAGGGCGAGTATTCGGTTCCTTGGATGATCATTGTAACGGTGTTGCTGCTGGCGATGTTTGCGATTGGAGGCATTATGAGCAAGCCGCTCAAGAATGCGCTTGCAGGCATCCGCGAGAAGCGTGAAGTGAAGGAAGAAACAAGCAAGCTCGGCACGCTTAGCGCATTGCTCGCCTTGCTGCTTCTGGTTATGATTTTCTTCATGGTATTCAATCATATCATCTAAGAACAGCTACATACGAAGAGAAGCCGTCCGTTGATTCGGGCGGTTTTTTTTAATATTACAGCAATTAGATATTCCGGGGGTTCCCGCAAAACAGCGGACTGGGCTTTGAGCGCAAGGTCCCGTTAAGAGGGGGATTTTGTTACGGGAAAAGCACCGTGCTTACGTTTGATCCCGTTTAATATGGGTAAAAACAATAGCGAAGGGCTTTTTATGGAATAAGAAGCCGCGTCGAACGCATCCTATGAGAGGTAGTTTGAGATACTGACCTGAAAGGAGAAATGTTCATATGCCACAAGATCAACAGAAGCAGACATTGCCGCCCCAGCATCAGGATCACAGACCCGGAACCGAATCGGAGATGCACCCGAAGCCGGAGTTTGAAAGTAACGAGTACAAAGCAGCCGGTAAGCTAAAAGGAAAGGTAGCGCTGATTACCGGAGGCGACAGCGGGATCGGCCGTGCGGTT
>NZ_AEXS01000164.1:0-33202 GCF_000204455.1 Paenibacillus sp. HGF5
GCCGAAGCCGCGTCCCGCATAGGAACCACCTACATTACTTCCGCCGCCTCGGCGGTAGCGGTCATGCGCCATCTGGGTGTCTTCCTTCAGCTCTTCCGGGATCTCCTCCAGGAATCGCGATGGCATGTTCGCCGTCGTGCGGCCAAAGAGCGTACGCATGCGCGCACAGGACAGGAACAGCTGCTTCTCTGCCCGCGTGATCCCTACATAAGCAAGCCGGCGTTCTTCTTCCAGCTCCTCGTTATCCATAAAGGCACGGCTGTGCGGGAATACTCCTTCCTCCATGCCGATGATGAATACCACCGGGAACTCCAGGCCTTTGGCGCTGTGCATGGTCATGAGCACGACGGCATCGTCGCGGTCTTCCTCGTCATCGTTCATCGAGTCGATGTCCGCGATCAGCGCAAGATCCGTGAGGAAGGAGACGAGCGACTTATCCTCGTTGTTCTTCTCGAACTCTTGCGTAACCGACAGGAACTCGTCGATGTTCTCGAGGCGTGATCTGGATTCGATCGTATTCTCGTTTTGCAGCTCGAGGCGGTACTCGGACATCTCGAGAATTTTTTCCGTAAGCTCTGTCACCGACAGAAACTCGACCATTCGGCTGAGCGCGGCGATCATGTCGTAGAAGCCCACCAGCGCATTGCGCGTCCGTCCGGCAAAACCGAGGTCGTCCACGATTTCCAGCACGCGGAAGATCGAGATGCCCCGCTCTCCGGCTGCAGCAGCCAGCTTCGCGACGGTTGTGTCGCCGATGCTTCTTTTTGGCACGTTAATGATCCGCGTCAAGCTGATATCGTCGTCCGGGTTGGAAATCAGGCGCAGATAAGCAAGCATGTCCTTGATCTCTTTGCGATCGTAGAACTTGATGCCGCCGACGATCTGGTACGGAATATCCGACTTGATCAGAATTTCCTCGATCACCCGGGACTGCGCGTTGGTCCGATACAGAATCGCGTGGTCCTGATAGCTCTTGCCGTCCTTGATGTTCTTGCTAATTTCCGAGGTGACAAAATACCCCTCATCATGCTCCGTATCCCCGCGGAACACTTTGATCTTCGGTCCTTCGCCCTGCTCGGTCCACAGATTCTTCGGCTTGCGGCCCGTGTTCAGGCCAATAACATTGTTGGCAGCGTTCAAAATGTTCGCTGTCGAACGGTAATTCTGCTCCAGCAGAATCGTGCGTGCCTCCGGGTAATCCTGCTCAAAATTCAGGATGTTCGTGATATCCGCGCCGCGCCAGCGGTAGATCGACTGATCGCTGTCCCCGACAACGCAGATGCGGTGATGGCTGTCCGCGAGCATGCGGCAGAGCATGTACTGCGCCCGGTTGGTATCCTGGTATTCATCCACGTGGATGTACTGGAATTTGCGCTGGTAGAAGTCGAGTACCTCCGGCACTTCCTTAAACAACTGGATCGTGGTCATGATCAGATCGTCGAAATCAAGCGAATTGTTGCTCTTCAAGCGCTTCTGGTATTCGGTGTAAACCTTGGCTACAAGGGTTTCAAAATAGTCTCCGGCTTTCTGTTCATACTGCTGCGGGGAGATCAGCTCATTCTTCGCGGCGCTCATGGCCGCTTGAATCGCCTTCGGCTCGAATTTCTTCGGATCGATGTTGTGCTGCTTCATCACGTTCCGAATAACGGACAACTGGTCTGTCGAATCCAAAATACTAAAGTTCGAAGTGAAGCCGATCCGTTCAATGTCTCTGCGCAAAATCCGTACGCACATGGAGTGGAACGTCGATACCCAGATGTCCTGGCCTTCCCGGCCGACCAGCTTGGATACCCGCTCCTGCATCTCGCGGGCTGCCTTATTCGTAAACGTAATCGCCAGGATGCTCCATGGTGCGGCTTTGCGCGTGGCGATCAGGTACGCGATCCGGTGCGTCAGCACCCGCGTCTTGCCGGAACCGGCTCCGGCCATAATGAGCAGTGGTCCGTCGGTTGCTTCAACGGCCTGGCGCTGCTGCGGATTGAGACGTCTGACGGCGTCGTGTATGTCAATGGAATGCATAAACATTGCCTCCTAATAGGTGTAGATTTGATAATGGGGAAAACTTAGGTAAAGGTGAAACCATCAAAAAGGTTTGGGTCTGGCAAATAGATTACATTAAAGAGAATGGATAGGGCATAGATTGCTACGTGTCTAAGACACCGTGAGTTCTGGGTTGATTGGTTAAATGGAACATAAATTAAATGAAATAAAAGCATGCTTAACCGAAGCCGTCACAAGGCAAATGGAAAAAACACACTATTATAGAGCCTGAGCTGGCTTGCTTAATAGGTCTCTATTTTTTCAACAGATCAGTTAATAGACCCATCAGCCCTTCACGGCCTTGACCGTCTCGAGCGCCTGCTCCAGATGCTCGTACACCACGTTGCCCACAACGATCGTATCCGAGATAGCTGCAGCCTCCATCGCCTGCTCGGCATTGGTTATTCCGCCGCCGTAGAACAAACGGGCGTTATCCAGCGAACTTCGAACCGTGCGGACCGTTTCCATATCTCCGAACGCGCCGCTGTATTCCAGATACACGATCGGCAGATTCATCAGCTTGTCCGCAATCTGGGCATAAGCGGCAGCCGTGCTCGCTTCAATCGAAGTCTCTGCACCGGTCAATCTCGCCACCGCAGCGTTCTCGTTCAACACGATATAACCCTCGGTCACGACCAGATCCCACGGGATCATGTACCCGTAGCGTTCGATTCCCTCGCGATGACGGCCCATGATCCAGGTCGGATCCTGCGTATTCATAACCATCGGGACCATATATAGATCAAATCCGGGTACAACGGCTTCCAGATCGGATACTTCCTGCACGCACGGCAGCTCGTAACGCCGAACTCGGGACAGCAGATCCACGGTATTTTCATAGGTGACTCCGGTTGAGCCTCCAACCATAATGGCATCGGTTCCTGACAAGCATACCGCATCAAGGGTCTCGTCATCGATCTCCTTGTCGGGGTCCAGCTTAAACACATGCCTCCAGGATTGTATCATCTCTTTCAAGCGTCATTCCTCCACGTTCACGGGTTACTATCATACTAAAATAAGTCTATGCTAGCACGGTAAGCAAGTCAATTTATGTTCGCATAAAATACGAACATTTTTTTGGTAATTGCGGTTTATCGGTTCAGCCGATATACGAACCGCGTCGCTGGGAATAGATTTGGGCGGCTAACTAACGTCTACCGACGTACAATCCCAGACCGCATGACGCACAATCCCAGAGATATGGATGGTGGCTTTCTGTGATATCAAGTAGGCCAAGCTTCGAAGTTTATGCTTTCTGATAGCTTGAAAAAGCCCGCGATCTCTTAAGGAGATCACGGACTTCCATGCCCAGCATTATTATGGATGCAAACAAACTTTTCCACAGACGGACGCGATATGATGCGCGGCATGTAAGGTTATGTCTACTCCAATCGCTTTGTCATCATAAATCTCAGGCTGTTCCGCTCCAGTTCCGGCTCTGTCAGCAGATCCGAGTAGACGCCGTACACGCCCCATTTTTCATAATTGTTCACGGTGTTCGTGTCATTGATGGTGTGAACATAGGTCACGGCTCCCGCTTGCCTTAGCTTGGCTACGAAATTCGGGCTAACCTTGTACTCCGGCATGGTAACCGCGTCAATGTGGTTCTCCTGTACGAAAGCGGTGATCTCAGCAGGTGAGTCCTGCGTGGCATACAGCGTATATATAATCGATTGAAACGGATAGATGTCCTGAACCATATCAAGCATCGGCTCATTGTAAATTTGGACGACGACCCGATCCAGAAGCTTCGGATCCCGTTCTTTAGCAGCGTTTACGATCTCCGCGAACAGATACTGTATATCCCGGTCCTTCTGCTCCTTCGTATCCGTCACGATGTAGATATCGGGATGACGCTCCATCATATCCATAATCCCCTCAATATCCATCGGCTGGTATTGTTCCAAAATCGGCGTGTTAATGAATTCCTCATGGCTTAAGCGGGCCGCCTGCTTATCGTCCGGAAGCTTCTCCTTCTGACCCAGCTGCTGCGTCATGCTCTCCGTCCACTCATGCCTGGCTACGACTTTGCGATCCTCCGTCAGCATCAAATCAATCTCGAATACCCGGGTGCCTTTCTCATAGTTAACAACCATGGCTTCATAAGCATTCGTATAGGGCTGTTCGCCGATGCTTCCCATGGCATGGGCAATCAAGCGATAGGCCGCGAATCCTTGCGGCGCTTCCTCCTCCATTTCCAGATGGGTCAGAAGCAGTATCATAATGGCGGAAAATAATAGAAGGACAGCTGCGATCCGTTTCATGGTATCCCCACCTTTGCTTCGTTCATTGCTGTTGCCAGGTAAATACCCGGTTAATGGAGGGGCCAAACAAAAAAACCGCCACTCGGCTGCTGCCAAATGACGGAACGATTATTGTAAATACTACGGATCACTAGCTCTTGGCCTTCAAAAGGTGAATATACCATTTCAATCCTGCGTTGTGATTAAACACGCTGACTTTATCTACGACGTCAAACCCATCACAGCTTTCGATTTCGCCAATCTTATGCTCTACCATGAGATAATCGGGATCCTGGGTGTTCTTATGTGAATATAGGGAAGATATAATGACGCCATCCGGGGTCAGGTAACGTGCATATTCCAACAGCTTGCTAGCGGTATTGGGCACATACTGCAGCGATTCATTAAAAACGATGACGTCGTAGCTTTTATGAGGAACATAATGATTGATGTCCGCGCGCTGAAATAAGTTCCTAGACGTTTTGCCGGATGCGATTCTGATCGCTTCCTCGGACAAGTCTACACCGGTATAATTCGATTTTTCATCGTCCAAGAGCATGTCATACAACAGGCCGGCCCCGCATCCCATATCCAGAATGCCCTCTTCCCCAAGAAACTTTCGGATGTATCCGTACACGACCGAGTATCTGGCATATTCCGTGATGTCCGATAAATAATCCCACATGCGGGATCTGTATTCTTCGTCCCATTGCGCTTGGCTGCTTTCGATGAAATCCTGGACCTTGGCGTTTTCCATATCGATTCCTCCCATAATGCTTATTGGATGTGATCCTTCCGTTAGGCAAATGAAGCGGCAAGATAAAAACACGGTTATTTCGAAAACATTAGAAATCTCCATAACACTGAGATTGGACCATCATAACCAACCTCCGACTCTGCGTAATGAACAAACTCTAGCAAAGCATCGACGAGCCTGGTATTTCATTATAATAGTATAATAGTTATATTTTGTAAATAATTCCAGACTACCATTGTCCGCTGTGTTGTACATGCATGTTAAAGTGAGAGGAGTGGATCGAATGTCCGAAGTTTTTCTAGGCTATGTCACAAACTTACAGGAAGCGACAGCATTCGGTATCTCTACAAGAGGCGAGGGGGACTTGGTAAGCAGCTTTAGTCGAAATATGCTTCTAGGACAGGTAAATAAAAGACGCCATCCGGCTCATGCCAGATGACGTCATCACAAAATTACAATCAGTATGCGTTTTTGAATCCGTTGCGGATCGTGCGCAGAATGATTTTAATATCAAACAGAATGGACCAATTCTCGATGTAGAAAATATCGTGCTTGATCCGCTCTTCAATCGAAGTGTCCCCGCGCAGGCCGTTGCTCTGCGCCCACCCCGTGATGCCCGGGCGTACGTGGTGTTTCACCATGTACTTCGGAATCTCCTCTTTGAACTGTTCAACGTAATAAGGTCGTTCTGGTCTTGGGCCCACCACGCTCATATGTCCGAACAGGACATTAAAGAACTGCGGCAGCTCATCCAGACTGGTCTTCCGGAGAAATGAGCCGAACTTGGTGCGGCGCGGATCATTCTCCACCGTCCAACCCGTATCCGGCGCCCCTTCCGGCAGCGGCTTCATCGAACGGAATTTATACATATAAAAGTTTCGGCGGTTCAGCCCGACCCGCTCCTGCTTGAAAATGACCGGTCCCCGGGAGGTCAATCGGACACCGAGGTAAATTCCGATCATCACCGGCAAGGTAAGGATAATCGCCACTAACGAGAATACGATATCAAACGCCCGCTTGAACAGTCGGTTAGCCGCTAGATCGAGCGGGATATCGCGCACGTTGATCATCGGCATACCCGCAAAGTTATCAAACACCGGCCGTGCCGGGAGATAATCGAAAAAGTCCGGGATAATTAGCGTTCGGACACCTGCTTTTTCACAAGCAGCAATGATCTCCGGATACTTGTGGTGGGCATTCAGAGGAAGTGCCAGTACGACCTCATCGACAAGCTTTTCGTTTAGCACCTTATGTAGATCGCCGACCGAGCCCAAAATGGGTTTAAGCCGTCTCGCTTCAATCTCGTCCCACTGCTGGTAATCATCCAAGAAACCGATGACTTCATAACCAAGCTCCGGGTATTGCTTCAGGTTTTTGAAGAAACGCTTGCCCAGCGACCCTGCACCCACGATGAGCACGAATTGGCGGTTGTAGCCTTTTTCCCGAAAATGCTTGAGGGATTTCTTGAGGAAATAACGGTATAGGATAATGAATGCTACGTTGAAAATCATGTAGATAGCGAGATACCAACGGGAGATATCCACCTCTTTAACAAAAAACATAATACTGAGGAGAATGAACATCCCGATGAAATGCATCTGGAAGATCTTCATGAACTCGTCGGCAAAACGCTTTTTCCGCTTCGGCGAGTACAAGGTAATCATGATGCCGACAACCACGGCAACCGCTCCGTACACCAGACTCCACAATGCATAGGTTTCGAGAGGTAGCGGCTCTTCATAGGGAAACCAGCCGCTCTCGAATTTCACCCACCATGCGAGCAGAAACGCCAACTGGATAAAGGCAAAATCGGTCAACATATACAATTTGGTCAGAAAGCCCTGATTCTGGCGGATCATGATTTCACCTCCACTCCACCTGAAGATTGCGTTATCGTTGCTGGACGAATGGGCTTAAGCCGGTTCGTGAGCAGGGACAGGAGCAATTTTAAAGCAACGCCCGCATACACGGCTCCATTAACTAATATGTTGTATTTCTGCCGGTAATGCTTCCGATGAAAAAGAATCATCGCCCGATGGAACTCATAAATGATTTTGAACGGCCGGCGCCGGGCGCTGCCGCCTTTATAATGGATGATCGTCGTCCGAGGATAATAGTGAATGCCCCATCCCGCCTGCTTGATGCGATAGCACCAGTCGATATCCTCCCCGTACATAAAAAACGTCTCGTCCAGCCCGCCCACCTGCTCAATCGTCTCGCGGCGTACCAGCATGAATGCACCGACCAAACAATCCACCGGATACTCTACGTCCGGATTCAAATACCCCAGCTGATACTGGTTAAACTCCGGCTTGTTCGGGAACAGCTTGCTGAGCCCAAAAGCATAATAGAAGGACGCCGAAGGCGTTGGGAACCCTCTTTTGCAGGCCTTATCCAGCGAGCCGTCCGGGAGGACGATTTTGCAGCCGGAAGCCCCTATGATCGGATTGTAGTCCATAAAAGCGACCATCGTCTGGATCGTATCCTGCTGGATAATCGTGTCGGAATTTAGCAGCAGCATATAGCGGCCTTCCGCCACTTCCATCCCCTGATTGTTGGCTTTGGCAAAGCCGGTATTTTCCGTGTTCTCGATCAGCTTAACCTGCGGAAATAACTCTCGAATGGTCTGAACGGACTCGTCCTTCGAGTTGTTATCTATCAGAATCACTTCATATGTATATTCCGTCTCCGATGCAAACACGGATCGCAAACAGTCCACCGTCAGCTGACAGGTATTGTAGTTCACGATTAAAATGCTTAAATCCATTGCATAACGTCTCCTGACAAATATAGTAATCTATCGACATTATAGCATAGTTCATGGGGAAAGAAGGAATATCAAGGAATAAGTTTGCTCTGCCCTATTTCGTTCAACCTCATATAAACCCAATCAAAATAAAAAACTTAAACAACAAACTCTCCGCCTTGGATTGTCTGTACAATTTGCTCTTGCGTGCATAATGTAATCTGTCCATGAATCTTGTTCGAGTTGCAAGAAATAAATCCAGCTGCTCTTTCTGTTCGCCAGTCAATCGCGATCCATAGATTCGATCAAACTCGCTTGCTTGTTTATGCAGCAAGTCTTTGCCTGTATGTCTTTTAAAACTGGTCCATTTGCTCTTCAGCTTACCCACGATGGAGTTGCTGCCCCCTACCACATTATTATTGTGCTGACGGTATAACATGGATGGCTTGTTATCGTAGATTACGGTTCCAAATGCGGAAACGAGCACGTAGAACCACCAATCGTGCATAAGAACCTTTTGACTGTCTACCGATTTACTATTTATAAACAGGTTTCTTGCTGATCGATTCATCGTGATGGTCGCGCCAATGGCAATATTTTCGTACAACGCATTGAAGAAAGAGGGCTCCTGAGCAGGAGGCTTTGGCCATGCACCTTTTCGATTTAACTCGTCATCCGTAAGGTAGGTTGATGTAAATACCATCGCCGGCACTTCCGTATAGATAGAGGAGTCCAGGCGGGCAATAGCATGCTCTACCTTATGATCAAGCCACACGTCATCCTGGTCGCAAAAACTATAATAATCAGCCTCAGCGTCTGCAGCACGCAGAAGTTCAAAGAAACTGGACACAACGCCAACATTCGTTCCTTTTATGAGCTTGATCTTATCGGGGTGTGTAGTCACCCATTGGTCGAGAAGCTCCATCGTTTTATCAGTCGATCCATCGTCTCTTATCAGGATGGAGACAGCAGCATGCGTCTGATTGAGAATACTCTGGATTTGCTCGGATATATATTGTTCGCCGTTGTAGGCGGATAACAATACTTGCACTTTTTTCATACGGGAACCTCCGAAAAAACACTTGAAATCAATAATCTCGTAGACCCAAAACAGCTGAGAGGTCTATAGAGAAAGGAGCTAGCTAAAAAAGGCCAAATCATACAGATCAGGCCTTTCGAGTCGCTGTATTCATTTTAAGTATAGTTCAGGGTACTGCTTCATATCCAGCATAAACTGCTTCAGCCCCTCACGCCAATGTGGCAAATCCTCAAATTGGTTTAGTCGGATAGCTAAATGATCCATGACCGAATTGGCCGGACGTGGAGCGGGTCTTGGAAACTCTTCAGTAGTACAAGGCTGCAATTCAGCGGTTATGGTAAGTCCCAATTGTTCACGAGCCTCTTCAAAAATGGCGCTAGTAAACTCATACCAAGTGCAAGAACCACTGTTGGAAGCATGATATATACCGTATTTTTCAGTGGAGATTAAGTTTATCAAGAAGTGCGCCAGATCTACCGTGTAGGTCGGTGAACCTTGTTGGTCGTTAACCACCTTTAACAGCGGTTTTTCTTGTCCTAGACGAAGCATCGTTTTTACAAAGTTGTTGCCATGCAGGCCGAACAACCATGAAGTTCGCACAATAAACCAACGAGAGCAAAAATGTTGAACCATCTGTTCCCCTGCAAGCTTGGACTTTCCATAAACGCTTTGCGGGTCGGGAGAATCATACTCGTTATATGGCCTTTCACTCGTACCACTAAAAACGTAGTCCGTGCTAATAAATACGATCTTGGCATCGATTTTTTCAGCAGCGAGAGCCATGTTTCTAGTACCTACTGCATTCACGAGATAAGCACCGTCCACATCCGTCTCCGCAGCATCAACCGCAGCATATGCCGCACAATGAATGATCCAGTCGGGTCGGCGGGTTGAACTTACTTGGAGGCATTGATCTAAGTCCGTTATGTTTAGTTCTTCTCTACCGCAGCTAATAACTTCATGACCAGCTAGGTTAAATATCCGCGCAATATCCTGCCCTAGCTGACCATGTGCTCCTGTGATTAATACCTTCATCCGTTCCCACCCAAACGGCTGCCATACTGCTGGGTCATATAATCACGATATGCGCCGGATTGAATTCTCGTCCACCACTCTTTGTTGCTCAAATACCACTGAATCGTTTCCTTAATGCCTGTCTCGAAGTTGTGCTTTGGCTTCCAGCCAAGTTCATTCATGATTTTTGTAGGATCAATGCCATAACGTCGGTCATGACCTGGACGATCTGTCACGTAAGTGATTAGTGACTCCGGCTTACCAAGCTCGTTCAAAATGGTTTTGACGATATGAACATTGGTACGTTCGTTGTTGCCCCCAATATTATAAACCTCACCTATTTTCCCCTGGTGAATAACCAGATCGATCGCACTGCAATGATCCTCGACATACAGCCAATCCCGAATATTGAGGCCATCACCGTATACCGGCAGGGATTCATCATTTAGGGCACGAGAAATAATCAGGGGGATCAGCTTCTCAGGGAATTGGTATGGACCGTAATTGTTCGAGCAGCGCGTAATGTTAACCGGGAGACCAAATGTCTCATGGTAAGCTCTTACGAGCAGGTCCCCGCCTGCTTTGCTGGCAGAATACGGGCTATTCGGTGCAAGTGGCGTCGTTTCAGAAAACAAACCGGTTTCGCCCAAGGACCCATATACTTCATCCGTGGATACATGGACAAACTTAGTCACACCATATTTTTTGGCTGCATCCAGAAGAACCTGTGTCCCCATGACATTGGTGTTCACAAAGATCTCGGGTTCCAGAATACTGCGATCCACGTGTGACTCTGCCGCGAAATTAACTACAACGTCGATGCCTTGTTGGAAAATCGCGTCCACCGCTGGTTTGTCAGCTATATCTGCTTGGACGAATGAGTAATTTGGGTGGTGTTGAACGGATTTTAGGTTTTCAAGGTTGCCCGCATACGTAAGTGCATCCATGTTGATGATCCGGTAATCGGGATGCTGTTGCAACATATATAAAATAAAGTTACTGCCTATAAAACCGGCACCGCCGGTAACAAGAAGTTTCATCTTCACTGCCCCCTATTCAAAATTCATCTCTGCGTCTTTCAGTAGCGGGTGCCGCTGGTCTTTATCCGATAGAATCGGGCTAGACGTTGGCCAATCGATCCCCAAAGCCGGATCATTCCATAATATGCCGCGGTCATTTTCGGGGGAATAATATTCGTCCACTTTATAAAGAACCTGGGTATTAGGGACTAGCGTACAAAAACCATGTGCGAAGCCCTTAGGAACAAGCAGCTGACGATGGTTGTGTTCGCTTAAAATGACACCGTACCACTGACCAAAGGTAGAAGAGCTTTTTCTGATATCTACGATAACATCATAAATAGCACCTGTAAGGACACGTATGAGTTTGGTTTGGGCCTTGGGGTGTAACTGATAATGCAGCCCTCGAAGAACACCAGGTTCTGCGGATAGAGAGTGGTTGTCTTGGATGAAGTTATAGGTAATGCCATTCTGCTTAAATAATGATTCATTGTAACTCTCCATAAAGAAGCCACGGCTGTCACCGTGGACCTTTGGTTCAATAATAGCTGCTCCGTTTAATGATAGAGGAGTAACAGTCATATAATTACCTCCTATAATTTGAGTTTGCCAAACTCTTCAGTGAATATTACATTGTGTGCCAACTCATTAGCCTTTGCCAACGAAGCATGTGTTCCAGCATCAGTCCACCATCCACTCAAAATATCATACGTGAGCTCTCCTCTTGCAATGTATGCATTATTCACATCCGTGATCTCAAGTTCTCCGCGGGTAGACGGCTTCAATGTTTTTACTATGCCAAACACATGATGATCAAACATATATATACCTGTTACAGCGTAATCAGATTTAGGGAGAGTTGGTTTCTCTTCTATAGAAATAATTCGATCTCCTTGAAGCTCGGGCACACCAAAACGTTTAGGATCATCTACTTGTTGAATAAGAATTTTTGCACCGTGCCGCTGCTCTCTAAAATTCTGAACGAACGGCGATAGATCGTCTTCGAAAACGTTGTCACCTAAAATAACAACCATTTGATCAATTCCAACAAAGCTTTCAGCAAGATCTAAAGCTTGGGCAATCCCGCCTGCCTCATCCTGAACTTTATACGTAAAAGTAACACCCATGTCGCTTCCACTTCCAAGGAGGTTTACAACATCACCCATATGTTCTTTGCCAGTTACTATTAGAATATCCTCTATATTAGCCTGTTTAAGTTTATGCACGGCATGAAAAATCATTGGATATTTGCCAACTGGGAGAAGATGCTTGTTAGTTACTTTTGTTAAAGGAAACAATCTGGAACCTGTGCCCCCAGCGAGAATTATTCCTTTCATTTAGACCCTCACTTTCATTGAATACACTTTAAATAAAAAAATATATGTACATTAGATATTTATAATCCGTTCTTTGATTTTTTGAGCAGCGTTAGCCCAAGTCCAATTTTTTAGCACCTGTTCAGAAGCCATCATCCCTTTTTGAGAACTTTCCTCTCTATGTTCATAGACATATCTCATTAAATACTGTAAATGCTCTAGATCAGGATCAGCCCAATTATAACCTTCATAGTAAGGACATTTTGCTTCAGCTGCGATATGTCTCTTAACTTCAATAGGATAACCTACTTCACTATTAAAGAATTCTGTCTGGGCACTCCAATTTGTCGATATCACAGGCAATCCACAAGCCATCGCTTCTAAAACTGGCATCCCCCAACCTTCACCTCTAGTTGGCAAAACAAAACAATCAGAAGAACGATATAAACTTCCCATTTGATAGCCAGGTATATCTTCATTATAAATTATCATTATTGAAGGTCTATCAATATCCAAGTTCATCTTACGTATTTCTTCTTTAACGTTAATACTTCCATCGTTATTGAAAATTTTACAGATTAAAATCACATCATCATTTTTACTGAACTCATTAGTAAATGCTTTAAACAAAAGCTCTGGCGCCTTTCTCTCCCCCCATTCAAATACCGAAAGAAATACATACTTCTCAGTAGGCTTATGGCCTACTATTTGAGGATTGAAGTAATTAGGATCAACTCCTAATGGGATGATATTTATAGGAGTCCTGACACCAGAATTATAAAATGTCTCTCTATTAAACTCTGAAGGGACCCAGATCTCGTCCATAGAATTAGCTTGTTTTACCCACTCTCTTGGTATTCCCGTTACCTCCAGCATTGTATAACCGATTTTATACGACCCAGTATTTTTATAGAAAACATCGCCCTGCCCATAGACAACTTGGGGACCGTCCTTTGTGAATTTCCTGCCTTTTATGATATTTATTCTATAATCATCTGACTGCTCAGGTTCTACCACGGGAAAAGGTGTATCAGGACCATAAACATATTTATATCTTACGTCAACATTGATTTCATCTAAGGAAATCATTAGATTTTTTGATGACACTGCATAACCTGATGGGAAATTCACAATAGAATGCCAAGCAATTCTACCTTCAAATCTTTCCTCAAGTTTTTTCTTCCATTTGTTTTTAAATATTCTTTGAGAATTACTAAACATTTCTGAAAAATTCACTTTATTAATTTTTGTCGAAGTATTATGATAATGTAACATTGAAACTCTACCATCACAAACTATTTTATAACCATTCTCAATTGCTCTTAAGCAAAAATCTGTATCTTCGAAATAAGAAAAATAATCCTCGTCCAATCCTCCGATTAATGACAAAACCTCCCGTTTTATATATACACATGCAAATATCACGCCTTGAACCTCACGTAAAACTGAATACTGGTTAATATCAACTTCATTTCCACCTATTTGCTGACCCCAAAACGTTTCTGGATAAATATATGTACCAGCATGTTGAAGTTCCCCATTAAGTCCTAGCATTCTGCATCCAACCACACCTATCTGATCAGAAGAATATGCGGATTCCTGTAGAAGCTCTAACCAATTTTTTTGCGTTACGATAATATCATTATTCAACATAATTATATCGTTTTCTGGATTACAAAATTGAATTGCTTTATTATTTCCTTTAACAAATCCCTCATTTATAGGATTTTTTACGATTTTCACGTTAGATGTGTATTTATAAGTACTCTCGAGATATTCAATAGTCCCATCTGTGCTTCCATTATCTAGAATAACTAATTCATAATTCGTGAAGATAGTTTTCTCAAGCAATGAATTAATGCATTTCTGTGAATATTCCAATCCGTTCCAAGTCAAGATGATGATTGATACACCCTTATTTCCCATCATTATTCGCTCCATCTCTTTTCTTTGCCACAATTGCATAATCACGTGGTCCAAAAATCGTGTTATTTAATAACTTGAAATTACTATTAATAAGATGGTTCTCACTAACTAACTCTTGTAATTTACTATCGTTATCAAACGGATGAAAGTACAGATTCTCCAAAACAGAAAAATTACATTCTTCTATAATAAATGATAATTGAACTGGCGGAAGAGGTCTAACATGTGTGTGGTCTAGGTAAAATGTATATGAGGAGACTAAGACAGTTTCAGGATTAGGAGTCTCCATGATTAATAAACCATTGCTATTTAACTTTTCATGAGCTAATCCAATAAGTTTAATTAATTCATTGTGGTTAAGGTGCTCTATTACTTGGCTTAAAAAAATACAATCAAATTTTTCACTTGTCTTTTCTAAGTAGTTAAACAAGTTATCTTTAACAACTGGAAGTTCCAATCTAATACATTCATTTATCATTTCATCGTTACTATCTACACCTACTACTTCGATTCCATTGGTTGTTAAAAGTTCAACAAATTCTCCTCTACCACAACCTAGATCTAGAACTTTCATGTTTGTATCTATAAACTTAAGATAGACTGATTGATATTCTTTAATTAGTTCTCTACTACCTCTAAATTTATTCTCGAATCTAAAATAATTAATAGGTTTCGAGTTTTGTTCTGTATTATTCTTCATAATATTAACGATACTAATTAATTTATCCACTTCTTGTTCTAGTTTATTGATTATTAACTTTGACTCCTCTAATTGTTTATCTAGATAGTTTATTGATCTCACAGTATCCGCATTAAAATTGTTCTGGCGTATGTTTAAATCATGAATTCTCCAATTTATTAACTTTGATATAACCTTTTTGATATAGCTTGTTATTTTACCTTTGATTGTAGGAGGCTGGATAATTGGTACATCGAATGGTATTTCCCAAGATGCGTTTATTTGAGCCAAAAGAGCATCTCTATTACTAACACTAGAATTAATTTGAGGATTTATAAATTTAATATCTTCATCCCCATCTTGATCGATATCATCTTTTATTTGCTTCATCAATATTTCTACAGAAGATCTGTTTGACATATGTTGGTCCTCCGATAATTATTTTCAAATTATTTCAGCCTTGACCGATAAAAAATTCACACCAACGAATTTTGATTCTGTTCCTGCTATAACTTGAAAGGTAGATGAGTGTTCCCACCAATCATAGTTATCATTAATATGCGAATTCCCTGCATGAGCAGCAACAGTAATACTATAAGTTCCAACCCCGAGATTCGCATTAAAATAAAAAGACACTTCTTTTTCAACACCTATTTTTGCATCACTTATCTTTCTACCTAAATAAAAAGTATTAGTACCGAAGATTTCATTTCCTATTCGATCTTTAATCATAAAGCCAACTGTCAAATCTTCTAAATCATTCTGTTGTGCATGATATTTAACGGTAAGTCTAACTTCTTCACCTACTTGAATCGCGTTTACAGGTGAATCATGAACATATAATTGAACTTCATCAATTGAGACTTTACCATTCCCAGATCTAATTCCAGTCCCTTGATTCTCTTTTATCTGATAGTCGCTTTCTCTTTTGGCTATGATAGCATTATAAAAATCTAATATATCATCAGGATTTCCTTCCTTTATTAATCTTCCATTCTCAATAAGCAATGCTCTATCACAAAGGTTTTTGACAGAACCAGGATCATGAGACACAAAAAAAATTGTAGTCCCTTGTTTTTTAAATTCCTTTATTCTATCGAAGCATTTATGTTGAAAATATGCATCCCCTACAGATAAGGCTTCATCAACAATTAGTACTTCAGGTCTTATTGAAGTGGCAACAGCAAAACCTAACCTAACCATCATACCACTTGAATATGTCCTGATGGATTGACTAAAATAATCACCGATTTCGGCAAATTTCTCTATTTCAGGAAGTATACTTTCTATTTCCGTGTTATTAAAACCTTGCATTTGTAATGCCATAACTGCATTTTGATAGCCTGTAAAATCAGGGTGAAAGCCCATTCCTAACTCAAGCAATGCTGAAACCTTACCATTAACCTCGAATCTACCTGATGAGGGTTGTGTTACCCCCGTCAATAACTTCAAGAGGGTACTCTTACCAGCGCCATTATGACCTATCACCCCAATTGATTCGCCTTCTTTTACTTTAAAAGAGATATCCTCTAGAACAACTTTCTCCTTATAGAATTTCCTTGAACTTATTGCCTCTAGGAATCTGTGGTAAGGTTTCTCATATGTTTTGTATTTTTTCCCAAGTGCCTCCACTGTAATTCTGTTCATTAGAGTTCATCCACCATTTCTTTATTCAACTTCTTATAAGTTAAAAAGCCTAAACTAACAAAAACAACTGCGATAATAACGGGATATAGTAAAGTTTCCCATAGAGGCCATTCATGATATACAAATACATTATGATACCCTTCAACAATTGGTAACATGAAGTTATAAGAGAATATATTTTGTAAGTTATCAGGAAGAACATTCAATGGATACACTATAGCCGTCATCCAAAACCAGAATTGCAAAATTATACTCATAACTTGTCCAATATCTCGTATAAATACATTCAAAGTGGCTACTAAAATACCAATCCCAATTGCGATAAGTTGCTGTAATATAATAAGAGGAAGAAAACCAAGTACGTGATAATCGGGTAAATGATTAGTAGTTATTAAGAAACAATAAAAATAAGCATGCTTATTACAAAATTAATAGTTGACGAGATGAGAATATACACGGGTAATGTGATTTTAGGAAAATTTAGTTTCTTAATTAGATTGCTTTGCTCAAAAAACAAGTTTTGCATTCTCTGGATGGACTCTACAAAATAATTCCATGGAAGAACACCAGCACACAAATAAATGCTATATGCCCATTGGCTTTCGATTTCAGGGAGTTTAGCCTGCATAATCTGTGTGAATATTAAAGTATATACTAATATTAATGCTAATGGATTAACGATTGCCCATACAAGCCCTAGAGTTGAATTTAGATATCTTGATTGAAAATCCCGTTTTACCATCCCTAGAATAAAATTTTTGTAATTCCATATACTCCTGATAATACTGACCATCTCCGATTAAACATATTTAAATGAAAGAAAAGCATGAGATTTATAAAAAAGCCCCTGAACTCCCAGAGGACTTTTTTATAAATCAAATTTAATTATATCCTTACTTTTTCCAAGTCACTTTCCACCATCATCTTAACTAACTCTTCAAATCCAACTTCAAGCTCCCAACCCAGTTTTTCTTTAGCCTTCGAGCAGTCGCCTAAGAGCAAGTCAACTTCTGCTGGACGCACAAATTTAGGATCGATAACCACATAATCTCTCCAATTTAAACCTACATGGCCAAATGCAACCTCAACCAACTCTTCAACGGTGTGTGTCTCACCTGTCGAGATTACGAAATCATCAGGATTGTCTTGTTGAAGCATCAGCCACATAGCCTTAACATAATCACCTGCAAAGCCCCAATCCCGTTTGGCATCCAAGTTCCCCATTCTAAGTTCTTTTTGTAACCCCAGTTTAATTCTAGCAGCAGCAGTTGTAACTTTTCGAGTTACAAATTCGATACCACGACGAGGTGATTCATGATTAAAGAGAATGCCTGAGCAAGCATAGAGGTCGTAACTTTCTCTGTAATTCACAGTAATCCAATGTCCATAAACCTTGGCAACTCCATACGGGCTTCTCGGGTAGAACGGTGTTGTTTCTTTTTGCGGTGTTTCCACTACTTTACCAAACATTTCACTACTCGAAGCCTGATAAAATTTAGCTTCAGGTTTTTTTGATCGTACAGCCTCCAATAAATTTGTAACCCCGATCCCTGTAATCTGACCAGTCAGAGAAGGCTGGTCCCACGAGGTGCCTACGAAAGATTGTGCAGCAAGATTATAAACTTCATCTGGATTCGAGATTTTTATTGCGTTTACTAGTGAACCCTGATCAAGCAAATCTCCTTCAATAAATTCAATTTCATTCTTAATATGTTCTATGTTATCCATAACAGGTATGCTCGTTCTACGTCGTAATCCATAAACTTTATATCCTTTTTCAAGTAACAAATCTGCCAGGTAGGACCCATCCTGCCCTGTAATTCCAGTAACTAGTGCACTTTTAGTCATTGTTGTACTCTCCTTGTTTATATAAATATTATAGATATTGTTCCAATTTCTGCATTCGTAATTCTTTCAACAAAGTCTTTACTTCCTGAGCCTTATCCTTCGCACATATAAGAGTAACATCTTCTGTATCTACAACAATTAAATCTTCAATACCTAATGTTGCGATTAGTTTACCGTTACTTTCAATAATGCATCTTTTTGTGTCCAAATTTAGAATGTTACCTCTAATAACATTACCATGTTCATCTAGATCGTTTATTCGCTCTAGCGCAGTCCAACTTCCGACATCATCCCAACCAAAAACACATGGAATGACAAAAATATCATCTACTTTTTCCATAATACCATAATCTATTGATTGGTCTGGCATTTTTATAAATTCACTCTCTATAATCTCGTTTCGATTTAAAAATTTAAATCCATTTTTCATAGTTTCCAATACATCATGCACTTCTGGCATAAAAATTTTAAAATAACTCCTTATAACTTCAGTTCTCCAGATAAAAATGCCACTATTCCAATAGAAGTTACCTGCTTCCAAATATTTCTCAGCAGCTTCCAGATCAGGTTTTTCAACAAACTTATTTACCTTAAAGACCTCTAGGTCATTAATATATAATTTTTCCTGTGTGCTCTCAATATACCCATAACCTGTTTCTGGGTATGAAGGTTTTATCCCTAAAGTTACTAGGCTTTTATTATCCTGAGCTACCTCAATACCTGTCTTAAGTATTTTAATAAACCCTTCTTCATTCTCAATTATATGATCAGATGGCAATACAACCATTGTGCTATCAGGAAATTTCTCCTCAATAACTATTGAAGCAAGTCCAATGCAAGGTGCAGTGTTTCTACCTATAGGTTCTATTATTATATTATCGTGTGGTAAATGAGGAATTTGTGCTTTAATTAATTCAGCATACAGACCATTTGTAACAACAAATACCCTTGTGATATCAATCAACTTCTCTAAACGTTCAATTGATTGCTGAATCATAGATTTATTGCCAGAAATATTTAAAAATTGTTTAGGAAGGTTAGTCCT
The DNA here is from genome assembly GCF_000204455.1 of Paenibacillus sp. HGF5. Lineage (NCBI taxonomy): Bacteria > Bacillati > Bacillota > Bacilli > Caryophanales > Paenibacillaceae > Paenibacillus > Paenibacillus sp. HGF5. The sequence continues at coordinate 19,320 of NZ_AEXS01000164.1, forward strand.
GCTTTTAGGCCAGAATCTTTCCCCTTTACCACCAGCCATTAGTACACAAGTAATATCCATATTAGCCTCCAAACTTCCATTTATAGATATAGTCAAGGCGCCTTTTCACTAATTGTCCTACCTCTTCCGGAGAATATTTAGTTCTAATATCCTCCATACCGCTAGCAGCAATTTGTTTATAATAAGTTATATCTGAAACCAACCTCTTCATATATAACGATGCATGCACTATATCTGGGTCAGCCCACATTTGATATGCCCTATATGGTCCATGATCTCGTCCAACTTGTATTAATTTAAAATTCACTGGGCAAGAGTTGCTACTATTCATAAAGTCAGTGTTTGACGACCAATCGGTTCCGATAACTGGTTTACCCAAGTACATTGCCTCAGCAAGCCCCAAGCCAAACCCTTCACTTCGATGCAGCGACACAAAGCAATCTATAACTGAAATCAAGGCATTTATATCATTTCGGCTAATTGTATCCTTAATCAAATAAATATTCTTATAGTCACTAATAAGTTCCTTAAGCTCGTCCAGTTCAGCTTTACCACTATTATATGAGTTTACTTTCAGTACCAATCCAACAGATCGATCTTCAGGCTCAAAAGCTGCTTTAAACGCTTTAATCACAGCCTTAGGGTTCTTACGTTCTTGATAACTCTTAACATCATACATAGATAAAAACAGGAAGACTCCATCGGGCAGACCAAAGAACTCCCTATTACGAACTTCATTTATGCCCACCTGAATGGAGTGCGGTATTTTCACCACAGGAACTGGGCTTTTTAAAGCTATTGAATCTGCCACAAATGTAGATGGAACCCAGATTTCATCAACAAGTTCAAAAGCCTCTAGCCATTCATCTGGAAAATCCGGTAACTCCCAATGCCAAAAACCGATATTATATCGATTTTGGAACAACGAATTTCCATATTGAGCGTAGACTTCCATCATTTGTTCGGCATTAATATGAAATAAGTTAATGTTGTATTTAGGTTCTCCAATTTCCTTCGACGACCATGTAAGGTCAGACATTCTAGCACTATTCGTGCCCTTGAAATTAATAATTCCAAAAGGGATACCCGCGGAATCCATACTATTAGCAGCTATTCGACATGATTCTCCAATCCCCATCTCCGCTCGTGAATAGCCCAGTAGATTAACACCCTTTTCCAGGTTATTGCTGTAACTTTGATCTTGACTCTTTTCTAGAGGATAAGCTTTCTTCAAAAGCGCCCTTTTCACCCTTTGTCTAAAGCCGGGAGATAACAAGCGAGTTATAAGAGGCTTTGTTAATACTGCTAACTTATATGTAAATTGATATATTACTTTTTTAATATACAACACCACCGGATAACAAATATACGTAGAACAGGAATCTAGCCCCATTCCTCTCATTATGCTAAAATATTGTCGTATCTACAAGAAAAGGAGCTAAATACGTTGTCGAATCCAGTATACGGTAAAAAAGCCGCTGAGTCGAGGATAGAAGGAAAGAGATCAGCTTTGTTCTGGGTGTTAATTTCAGGAATCATCTTGTTTCTGTTCTGGACACCTTACCAAACGGCTCTATTTAACGGTCAAGAGCTACAATTTGAAAAACCGATTTTTGGGCTGCTATATTAGCAACTCTACTATTATTTCTTTGGATCGCACAATTTTATAAAAGCATCCAACTCAAGGATGAAAGAGATTGGCTAGCTGTAGGTGTGCTTTTACTACCTTTAACTTACATACTTTCTCTCATCAGTGCGGCTTCACATAGTCTTGCCATGAATATGATCATCATAAATTGTATTTATGCTATTATGTTCATCATTGGACTGTACGCACTCCGTGACAAGTTAGGGAACCGAATCATTCAAAATACAATTATGGCTGTAGCATATCTTATTGTTGGTTTTGGTTTACTACATTGGTTTGGCCAGGGCAAGACTGCAGGTGCCATTGCAAAATGGTTTTCTAACACGGTCCTAAACGGTACATATACTCATGCTGTAATGACTGACTCTAACGGTCTCCGTCTGACCTCGGTGTTCCAATACGCGAATACTTATGCTGCTTTTCTCATGGCTTTCTTGTTTGCAGCAGTCTTTTACGCTACGACATCAAAAAAATGGTACGGCCAAGCCTTCCACAGCTTTATGCTGGTACCCATCATTGTATCGCTGTTGTTAACATTGTCTCGTGGTGGTCTGGTCATGCTGCCCGTAGTATTTGTTCTGCTGCTCCTATTCCTGAAGCCAGCTAAACAAATATTGTGGATCCTGTACTGCGGTATAGCGGGTGTGGCTTCGCTGATCATTTCCAAACCGGTAACAGAGCTGGGCTTAAGTTTAAATGAAGCTTTCAGCAGCAGTGGCGCCCTTAAAGGCTGGGGAATCTTACTTGGTGCGTCTGCTGTTGTAGGCCTTCTAGGATGGGTCATTCAAAGTTTTATCGCCCCAAAACTGGATAAAGCATTAAGCAATTGGTCCACTAAAAAGGCCTCCAATATGTGGATTCCCATCGGCTCCATAGTTATTGGGGGACTGCTGATCTTCCTATTCATCGGCACCAGTCTGAAGAATGTTTTACCACAAAATATTAGTGTCCGCCTTGAGAACATTAACTTTAACCAGCACAGTGTTTTGGAGCGATTTACTTTCTACAAAGATGCCATGAAGGTGCTAGCAGACTATCCTATCATCGGTGCTGGCGGGGGAGCATGGGCATCACTCTATGAGCAATATCAGAACAACCCATATACAAGTCGTCAAGCGCATAACTTCTTTTTACAGTACTTGATCGAGGTCGGAATTGTTGGATTTGTGATTTTCATGTCGTTTATCCTGTATATTTTCTATAAATATATTCGCGGCTATATCAAAGGCAATGAAGAAGATCGCAATCGTCATTTTCTTTATCTCATCATCGTCCTTTCGATTTTGATTCACAGTATTTTGGACTTTAATATGAGTTATGTGTTCATGGGGATTCTTGTATTCCTGGGGCTTGGCGGAATGGCTGCCGTAATGGACAGCAAACCAATCAAAAAATGGAGTGTACAAGATTCAACAGCAAGAAATATCTACACAGCTGTTATAGGCCTTGCTTCTATTATTGTACTGATCACTTCCATACGTTATGTACAGGCTGCCGAAGCTGGTATGGAAGCTCGCAGAATTGTTCAGGTTAGCACATCGTTTGAAGAGATTAAAGCTCCACTGGACAAAGATCTCAGCATTCGGCCTAGCCATACGGAATCCGTCCTGCTACTAAACTCATTATATCAATCCGTTTACCAGCAGACTCAGGATGAAAGTTTCTTTCAACTATCTTCGAATCTCTTAAATCAGGCACTTGAAGACGAGCCCTATAATAAATCCATATTGAATCGATTGGTACAGAGTTACGAAATGATTCAACAACCAGAACAAGCTTATGAGATACTTGTGAATAATGCCTATAAATTTAAATGGGACATTAATTGGTATGAGCAGATCATCAATAAAGGGTATGACCTGGGAATGAAAGCCTTAGGAGAAGGGGATACTGCCGGAAAAGAGAAGTACTTTAATTTTGCAACTGAGGCCTTTGTTAAAGTTCAAGAAGGTATTAAGCATTTAGCTACATTACCGGAAGGCCAATTCCAAGGTAATCCTTTCGAAAACACACCCGACATGATTCTCCATGCGGGCAAAATGTACTTCATGATGAATCAACCGGAACAAGCGTCTGAAGCTCTTAAGATTGGCATGCAAGAAGATCTCACCCAGACAACCCAACAGGAGATTGTACGTTGGTATCTGGCAGCATTACAAAAACAAAACTTGAGTGATGATGCCCTTATGGCGAAGCTAACCCAAGTTGATCCGAATGCGAAGCAAAATGTTCAACAGCTTGCTGATCTACAATTCTAATTAAAAAGGGACAGTTCGTGGTAGAAAACCTCTACCCAACTGTCCCTTTTTTCATATGTTATGTCTTATTAGATTACTGGACCTTCGCCAAAACCCCACTCAAATAAGCAATTAAATCATCTCTCAACTCTTCCCGCTGCAATGCATAATGAATGCTGGTTTCGATAAAACCCAACTTCTCGCCGACATCATGGCGCATCCCGTCAAAGTGATATGCATAGATCGGACTCCGATGAGCTAAGGTGGAGAGCGCATCAGTCAGCTGAATTTCTCCGTTCTTCCCAACCTCTTGATTCTCCAGTAAGTCGAAGATATCCGGCGGTAAAATATAGCGGCCCATAATAGCCAGGTTGGAAGGCGCCTCGGCACGGGATGGCTTCTCCACCAGTCTCGATGTTTCATAGATTCGGTCTGATTTCTGAAATCCGTCTACGATCCCGTAACGATCGACTTCGTTCCAATCGACGGGCTGAACGCCCACAATGGTAGATTGGTAGGTGTCGTAGACCTTCATCATCTGTTTTAGGCAGGGTACTTCTGACTCCACGATGTCGTCGCCGAGCAGCACAGCAAACGGCTCGTCCCCGATGAATTTGCGTGCGCACCAAATAGCATGGCCCAGCCCCTTGGGCTCTTTTTGCCGAATATAGTGGATATCCGCCATGTTTGAGGGTTTACGCACTTCTTCGAGAAGTCCCCACTTACCCTTCTCCGCTAAATTATGTTCCAGCTCAAAGGAAGAATCAAAATGGTCCTCAATCGCCCGCTTCCCCTTACCAGTTACAATGATAATGTCCTCGATACCGGAAGCTACCGCTTCTTCGATAATGTATTGTATGGTCGGCTTGTCCACAATGGGTAGCATTTCTTTAGGCATCGCTTTCGTAGCTGGCAGGAACCGCGTACCAAGCCCCGCAGCGGGTATGATCGCTTTACGAATGTTCATCCTATCTTCTCCATTCCCTTAAGTCTCCCAATATATTGATGCCATTGTACCATGAGTCCAACCAACCTTCGATTAAAATCGGTTTTTGTCAAAATCAGACGACTTATGATTCGTGACTTTGCCGCTTTGGCCTAGTTGCCCCTCTCTTCGCCAAGTTTGACGTTACTACAGTCGTTAAATTGGTTATTGGAACAGGACATGTCTAACGTCTGCGAAGAAGGCGCTATTGAGAAGCTGGAATCCGTATCGGCCATAACCTCCTTGGTAATCAGTGGTCCGCCGAACATCAGCCGCTTGTGTCTTGGCGGGGAACCAGTAATGACTCCCTCGGTCTTTTATCGGTTGCCGGCACTGCTTTCACAAGCTGAATCCGATAACTCCAGATAACCACCCAATCCATTTTTATCCATGGAAATGACCAAGACCCCTCCGATATACTAGTACGAAACTTCGATGGACCAAAAAGCCAAAGGAGCTGGTTGCTGATGAAAGAGAGAGACGCCTATTTCGATAACCTCAAATTCATACTGATTCTGTTGGTGGTCGTAGGACATCTCATTGAGCCATTTAACGGCGAAGCAGCGATGGGAGCGATCTATCAGTTCATTTACTCGTTTCATATGCCGTTGTTTATTTATGCAGCCGGTTATTTCGCCAAGTGCATTCAATCCCCCAAACAATACGTCGGCCTGCTGTCGGGACTGGTCGTGCCGTATTTCATATTCGAGACGCTCTATACCCTGTTCGACTATTACTTGCAAGGCTTGGATCGGCTCGATTTCACGTACTTTTACCCCAATTGGATCCTGTGGTTCCTGTTCAGCATGATGCTGTGGAAAATGCTTCTGCCGTACCTGCTGATGCTCAAATACCCGCTCGTCGTCTGTTTCGCGATGTCCATCATGCTCGGGTACTCGATCGATGTCGACTATTATGCAAGCATTTCGCGTACGCTGTACTTCCTGCCCTTTTTTCTCATCGGATATGTTTTCAAAAGGGAATGGCTGGATGCCATCAAGGCCCGGCCTTTTCAACTGCTATCGATCATCCTGCTCTCCGCCGGATTTGTCCTGCTGTACGTCATATCGCCGATCCTGCCAACTAATTGGTTCTATGGGGCGATGCCTTACCTGGAGTTTGGCTTGGATTCGTGGTATGCAGGCCTCTACCGTATGATCACCTACGCGTTCACCGTCATCATGGGACTCTGCGTCCTCTCCCTCATTCCGAGGTCGGATACGCCCTTCACGGACCGTGGGGTTAATACCATGTACGTCTTTTTGCTTCACGGGTTCATCGTCAAAACGATGCAGCATCTGAGCTGGTTCGAAGCGTTCCAGTCCACGGGAGGCAAGCTGCTGCTGATTCTGCTCGGCGCAGTCATAACCTGGCTGCTATCCTCGTCCTGGATCAAACGCGGCTTCGGTTGGATCGTCGAGCCGAACGTCGGGTTTCTATTCCATTATCGATCCAAGCATCGCCATGAACGCGCAGAAACGAAGCGTGCCGACGCAAAAAGGAGTGATGCCTAACTTGCATCACTCCTTCATATTATCTCCGTAAAAACGCAATACGCGTGCTGCTTCCTTACTTCACCAACTGCCCCCGCGTAACGCCAAGCTGGTTGGTCGCCTTCAGCTTCTTCCACACCTGGGTGCCGCTGATCTCGCCGCGCAGGGCGCGGTTGTAGAGATCGATGACCTCGTGGACTTGCTCCGGCGTTTCCTCGAGGAACTCTACGCGGTAGCTGGATACGCCCAGCTCCATGAAGTTAGCCAGGTACTCGGCGCCGGATTGCTCGATGGCATTGTACACGGTGTTACGGCAGCCTTCATCCACTCGAACAGGGTGGGACATGCCGATCCGGTCCTGCAGGGACACGCGGCTCTCTTCACAAGGACGACCACAGTTCGTAAAGTCCGTTCCTTCGCTGAGGAACGTACAGTACACGCAGTGCTCCGTATGGAACATCGGCAGATGCTGATGGATGACGATCTCCATCTTGGACGTGTCGGCCTTGCCGAGAAGATCCACCATCTGCTGGATGTTCAGGTCATAGGAAGGCGTAACGGCGTCGCATCCGGCTTCGACAAACAGATCAACCGCCTTGTGGTTGGCAATGTTCAGGGAGAAGTCGCCGATCAGCCGGGGATGCTTCGCCCCCGGGTTCTCCATCCGGTGGCGCAGGTAGAAATACAGCGCACCGGTGTTGCGCACCAGCACGGCGTCCGGCTGGAGGCGCAGGATGTTGTTGTGATAGCCGTTCTCGCCCGGCATGTGAATGCGCGGCGTGGCCAGCGCAATCTGTTTGCCGGCTGCACGCACGGCTTCCACCGCTGCCGGGAACTGCTTGATGAACTCGAAGTCGGCGTAGATCATCTCGACGCCGGCCGCAAGCGCAGCCTCAACCTGCGGGAGGCTGCGGCACAGCGCGGTGAGCTTCGCCTCACCGCGGGCTACGGGCGCTGCGGGCACAGCCGCATCGCCATACACCGACACCGCCCGTTTCACGTACACGGGCGGCTTCGGCCGCTCGCCGGCGAGCAGCTCCACCGCACGGCGGCGGATGCTGTTGAGCTCGCGAATCGGCACGATGACGTCGCCGTACAGGTCGACGTCGAGTGCCTCAAGCTGGAACACCGTTCCGCCCAGGCGGCCAAGCTGCTCCTCCAGGATTTCCTGGCTCAGCGGCCGCTTCTGGGCGATCTCCAGTTCCAGCTCCGAATCCACCTGGACCGTCGTGCCCTTCTGCACATCGGTCCACCAGGTCGACAGCGGCTGTCCGGGACGGCCGCTGACACGCACATGTACCGGGAATACCCGGTACGGCTTCTCCGTCTCGTACGTCTGACGGAGGCGCTTATCCAACGCCGGATCGTTGGTCTTCCAGATCCGGTCGCCGACATGCAGCTTGCGCAGGTCCACGTCACTCCGGCCGGGAACGATATCGACGATCCAGCCTTCCTGCGCCTCGCCCTCCAGCTTGACGCCTTTGCGGCGCACGTCGTAGACGCGTCCGCCTTCTTCTTTTTTCGTTGGGTCGCCGGCATCAAACACGATACCGTCCCCACGCTTCAGCGGCGCATCCAGCTTGCAGACGACACCGTCGCGCAGAATCTGCTCCACCCGGCCGAGATACACGCCGCGGCTTTTCGGGAACGTACCCTCGACCAGCTTTTTATTGTTCGTTCCATCCAGGAAGCCATGGGTGAAGCCGCGGGAGAAACTCTGCTGCAGCTCACGCACTTCTTCCTTGCTCGGTCTCGCATCCTCGCCGTCAAAATACCGGTCGATCGCCTTCCGGTACTTGCTCACCACGTTGGCCACGTATTCCGGGCTCTTCAAACGACCCTCGATCTTGAACGAGGTGACGCCCGCTTCAATCAGCTCCGGCATCAGATCGATCGCGGCCAGATCTTTCGGCGAGAGCAAGTAGGCAACGTCGCCCATCGGCTTCTGCTCGCCATCCACGATCAGATCGTACGGCAGACGGCAGGCCTGCGCGCACTCTCCGCGATTGGCGGACCGGCCGCCCCACATTTCGGAAGTCAGGCATTGGCCCGAGTAGGATACGCATAGCGCACCATGCACGAATACTTCCATCGGCAGCTTCGCCTGCTCCCCGATCTTCTGGATTTGCTTCAGATTGTTCTCGCGCCCGAGCACGACGCGTTCCATGTTAAACGGCTTCGTGAACTCAACGGCCTCCGGCGACGTAATCGTCATCTGCGTTGAGCCGTGGATCGGGAAATCCGGAGAAATCTCGCGAATCATTTTCACCAGACCCAGATCCTGCACGATCACCGCGTCCACGCCGGCATCCACGCACGCATCGATCAACTCCTTGGCATCCTCCAGCTCGTTCTCAAACACGAGTATATTGAAGGTCAGGAACCCCTTAACCCCATAACTGTGCAAGAAGGCCATAATTTCGGACAGCTCGTCCATTCGGAAATTGTTCGCCCGTGCGCGCGCATTAAATTTTTCGACCCCAAAAAAGATCGCGTCCGCCCCATTAGCCACCGCGGCCCGCATGCAATCCCAATCCCCTGCCGGCGCCAGCAGCTCCACGTCTTCTCTTCGTAGTGCTTTCGTGTCCATCTATATCCTCCCAGACCGGTCCAAGCCGGCGTGCTGTGTACTACTATTCTTCCATTGAAACCTGCTAGCCATACTCTATGTTCATAGAACAGGGCATCCGACATCTATATCAATTGTTTGTAAACCATTTGAAAGCTTTTCAACTTATCTAGTGTACCAAAAGTCCGGCTTCTCTTCTACCTGCTAACTTGATTTCCACACATTTGATAGTGTTGCCATAATCCGCATGGCACTCGGTTTTGTACAAACACAAAAACAAGCCCTCCCACCGGAAAGCTTGCCTCACATTATCCTCTGTAGCTGTTACTGGCGCATGATCACCGTGCGGGGCTAGTGCTCTTAACTCTCATTTCTCTGCCTAAGGAGATTACCTCCCCTTTCCTTTACCAGGGATATTGCATTACCAACTCCGAATCCTTTAGTCAGAGCCTCCTTAACATCTCAGCAGTCGACAGCCATCCATGAATGCCCCAACGACCACGCAACCGTGCGCACGATGTACAAAACTTTAGATCGGAATCGTCCCGTACCGTCACTGGTTCCAGGAATTCCTCACCACAGGTTTGTCTGTGCACGACCTGCCCCCAGGTTTGCCAGTACAGTACATCGTCCTGCACCACGCCCCTACTCTTACTCCGCACCTTCCAGCACAAAATCCATGCTCGCCAACCGCTTGCCGTTCACGACGATGTGAAGGCGGTGATCGCCGGAATAGAAACGGCGGGTGGAGATCGGCTTAAACGATTGCTTCTTCTCCACCTTCCAGCATCCCGGCGCATAAATCTTGTCCGAGCATTTATAGCGTTTCGGCGCAAGCTTGCCGCTTGCCTTCATATAATCGATCTCGTAATCGATGCGGAGCGCCATCGGATAGCCGGTTTCGTTGACTACCTGAAAAGCGAACTCCAAATCGTCCCCCATCGTAATCACGGAACGTTTGATGCGCAGCTCGCGCACCTCCAGTCCTTCCAGCTTCTCAAGCTCCTCGTATCCGAAAATAGCCAGTGCCCGGAGATCCCCTTTACGCAGCAGCGAACGCAGCGCATGACGTACGATCCAATCCGTTAGCGGATGCTTGCCATACCATTTGGCGGCGATCTCCAACACAAGCTCCGGGTGATCCTTGGAGATGTCGTTCAAGTGATTGGCGACGCTTTTTCTAACATACAAGGAGGAGTCCTCTTTCAGCTGCTCCAGAATCGGCAGCGCCGGGCGCGGATCCTTGATTAGGGCCGGAATCTGCGGCGCCCAAGGCAGGCGCGGTCTGCAGCCTTCGCTCGCCAATCGGCGCAGATGCTCGTCATCGGACTGCGCCCATGCCATCATCTGGGCCAGCATCCGATCCTGGTCCCGGATGATGAAAGGCCGGACGGCAAACTCCGCCGTGGAAGAATGCGTGAATACCGCCAAAGCTTCCATCGACGTCTCCAGATCATCCATGCCGTTCACCTCGACATAGTCGGGAAAAAACACGTATTCCACGCCTCTGAAATGCGGAGCCACCTGCTTCAGGATCCCGACGGCTTCCGGGTAAGAAGCAGGCAGCGTGTCCGTTAAGGCCAGCGTAATATGCCGGATGCGCTGCTTGAACTCCTCCTGCTCCCAGGCTTCATTATGAATCAGCGTCATGAACCGGTCCGCATCGAATGCCGGATAAGCCTCCTTCAGCCGGTCGGTCACTTGCTGGAACAATGTATTCGAATATAGATCCTTCAGCGTTTCTCTCATATCAGATCTCCCCAAAAAAATAATTTTTACGATCTTTCATCCACGTCTCATGGAATCCTGAAAGCCCTTTATTTATGCGATAAAGCGGCGGTTCCGCCTCATCCCCAAATGAGCCGCCGACCGCTCTAACCCCATTCCCCGCCTCTTCCCAATCCAAAACATGTGGTGTAGGATGAAGTTGCACGCCTTTCGCTTTAGTGCGGTAGTCTGGTTGATTCCAGTTTACCAAATTGGGGGGGCGTTTTGCTTTATCCGCATCCGGCTTGCCCTTCTTGGGACCTCAACCGATGCATGGATGGACTGAACACCAATCGAGACCGCAAAGTCATACGCTTATCAACGTACTTACTCCAATGAAAGATCCCACATGTAAAGGAAGTTTTTCATCCAAAAATAAGGTGGGTAAGCCCATGAAGCTTACACTTTCTTATTTCTGATACATGTAATACATACACCATTACCTATTTAAAAAAGACAGGAGGCGAAGCTCGAAGGAGTACAACAAATCGCACATCAGGAGATGAAGAAGACATGGAAAGTTGGAAAAAGAATTTATGGATACTATGGTTCGGCTCATTTATCGTTTCATCAAGCTTCTCGATGGTCATACCATTTCTCCCGCTTTTTCTGATTGAGCTCGGCGTTACCAAGCATACGGAATTGTGGTCGGGACTGCTGTTCAGTTCCGCTTTTTTTGCGGGCGCCTTGTCCTCTCCCTTCTGGGGAGCCGTCGGCGATAAATATGGACGCAAACCGATGATCATCCGCGCGGGCCTGGTGCTCTTTGTCATCTATGTACTGATGGCATTCGTCACGAACGAGTATCAAGTGCTGATCCTCCGCCTGCTGCAGGGCCTTCTCTCCGGCTTTATTCCGGGCGCGATCGCGATCGTAGGAACCAATACCCCTGAGAAAAAAGTCGGCTACGCCCTATCCATGATGTCCACGGCCACCGCAACCGGCGGCATCATGGGTCCGATGATCGGAGGCACCCTGGCCTCCCTGTTCAGCAACCGGATGGCATTCGGATTGGCAGGGATGCTGTGCTTCGCAGCCACGCTGCTCGTCATATTCTGGGTCAAAGAAGAGAAATTCGTACCCAGCAAAGAGCGCGTCTCCGTCATGAACACGTTTAAGGTCGCCGGACACAACAAGGCGCTGATGACCGTGCTCATGCTTACGGTACTGACGCAGTTCTCCGTCATGACGATCGAGCCCGTCCTGCCGCTGTATATCGCTCAGATCGGCGGCTCTTCATCGCATACCTCGATGATTGCCGGCTTTGTGTTCTCCATCGTCGGGATCGCCAGCATCCTGTTTGCGGCCCGATGGGGACGCCTGGCCGATAAAATCGGGTTCCAAAAGGTGCTGCTGATCGGCCTGCTCGCCAGCGGAATCGGATCGCTCGCCCAGATCCTGTTCAGCAATATCTGGGCATTCTCGGCCATCCGCTTTGCTTACGGCGCGTTCTTCTGTGCCGTGTTCCCGGCACTTAACGGCCTTGTGGTCAAACATACGCCAAGCGAATTCCGCGGGCGCGCGTTCAGTCTCAACCAAACCGCCAACCAAATCGGCGGGATGGCCGGGCCGCTCGCGGGCGGCATGATCAGCGGCATCTTTAACATTCACTCGGTATTCTTAATGACAGGCATCCTAATGCTGATTACGACCGCCATTACGTATTGGACCATGCGGCCGTCGCGCGGGCAGCCTGTTGAAAAAGGCTCTCTTTCTTCATAAATGCCTCCCGTATGCGCACGCGTTAAGTTTTAATATGACGCGTGCGTTACTCATTACGGATATCAATAAACCCTCTCCCCGGTTCTTTTCGAGAAGATCCTCTTCATGAACCAGCATGTACATACACGAATCCCACAGCTATTCTCAATCACACCTTATTAAATGAATCCTCCAACTCCCTTACAACCGCGAATCTCTTGCCTAACTACTTAGTCTCTTCCACCGCATCACACATGCATGTGACGATCCGCTTCATCCCAAGGCACCGCATAACCGCTGCCCTTGGCGCAGAATATCGAAGAGGAGCTGTATTCCGGGTCTGCGTTCTTGTCGTATCCTTTGCGTTCAATGACCTCTGCCTCGTTATGGCACCGGTCATATCCGCCGTATACCAGCGATATCGCACCTCTTCCTTTGGTGTACGCCGCTAATTCCATTCCATATTTCATCATGGTGGATACGGGTGCCGATCCCGTGACCGTCACCTTGTCTCCGACCGTTTCCGGAGGATCGAAGCTTGCTTTGGCCTGGGTCAAATCCGACATTAACCGTCCGATAAACTCGGCATCCACCTTTACCTTGAAATGATAGTATGGCTCCAACAGCAGACTGGTTGTTTTCTCCAGCCCCTGACGCAAAGCGCGATACGTGGCTTCCCTGAAATCGCCGCCATGCGTATGCTTGTTGTGCGCCCGTCCCTTCAGCAGGGTAATCTTGAGATCAGTGACCGGCGAACCTGTAAGCAGCCCGTGATGATCCCTCTCGCCGACATGCTGGGCAACCAAATGCTGATAATTGACCGGCAGCATATCGGGATGGCACGCATTGGCAAACACGATGCCGCTGTTCCGCTCTCCCGGCTCCAGCCGGAGGTGCACCTCCGCGTAATGCTTCAACGGTTCAAAATGGCCGCTTCCCACAACAGCCTCCGTTATGGTCTCCTTATATAAAATCTCCGGCTCGCCGAAGGCAATGCGATAACCGAACCGCTCGAACACGATTCGTTCCAGCACTTCAAGCTGAATGATGCCCATCACATGAATATGAATCGCCTGTGCCGGCTCGTCCCACTGCACGGACAGGGAAGGATCCTCCGCATCCAGCAGCCGGAAGCAGCGCAGCATATCCTTGGGATGAATCGAGGACTCGAATTCCACCTTGGACTTCAGCGTCGGCACCAGCTCGTATACCGTCCGGCCGCTAAGAGCCCCAAGCCCGACTCCTGCCGCAGCAGCGGAAATGCCGGTAACCGCAAACAGGTCGCCCGCATGCACACGGTCGACAGGGGTTGCCCGTCCCCCATTGATCAAGCGGATATGCGTCACCTTCTCCGTGATCGTCTCCGTTCCGGAGAAATACGTGATTTCATCCCGCACCTGCAGCGTGCCGCCAGTGGCTTTGATATAGGTCAGCCGGGCTCCCTGTTCATCATGGCGAATCTTATAAGCCCTCCCGGCAAATG
>NZ_AEXS01000163.1:0-24857 GCF_000204455.1 Paenibacillus sp. HGF5
GGGTCTCCGCATCAATGCCGATTGTCGGCTCGTCCAGTATAAGCAGATCCGGACGATTGATCAGCGCGCGAGCAAGGAATACGCGCTGCTGCTGGCCTCCGGACAGGGCGCCGATCCGTTTATCGGCAATATCCTGAATGCGCATCACTTCCAGCGCGTCCTCGCATTTCTGATGGTCCATGCGGCTCAAACGGCGAAACATTTTTTTTCGATTATATAGACCGGATATGACGACTTCGCGCACGGTGGCAGGGAACAGGGGGTTGAACGCATTTTTTTGCGGGACATAGCCCATTCGCTCCCAGTCCTGGAATTTACGGATCGGCTGGCCGAACAGTTCAATCGTCCCTTCCGCGGCAGGAAGCAAGCCGACGATCATGCGGAGCAGGGTGGTTTTTCCCGCGCCGTTAGACCCGACAATGCCAACGAAATCCCGCTCTTTTATGGTGAAATTAAGATCCTTGATCACCTGTTGATCCCGGTAATGAAAGGATACGTCCTTGATTTGTACGATAGGTTGGTGGCAATCCTGCGCTGCCGGCTCCATAAACAGGCCGCCTTTCTCTTTGTAGTCTCTCTATATTAAATATATGAGTCCATATACGTTCATAACACGAAAGAAGAGGGGGATATGATCCCCCTTCTTCCTTATTGTAAAGCCTTCGTTAGATTTTGCAAATTTTTCTCCATCAGCGTGAAATAATTCTCGCCGCTGCTTGCCTGCTCCTTGGTCAGCCCCTCCACCGGATTCAGCACCAAGGTTTCCACGCCCGCTTCGTTCGCCAGCGTTTTGGCCAGTTTATCCGATACGAGTTCTTCGAAGAAAATATATTTCACTTCCTTCTCTTTCACCGTCTTGGTCAGGTTCACGATATCCTGCGCTCTCGGCTCGGCGTCTGGCGACAGCCCCATAATCGCATGCTGCGTTAAACCGTAGTCCCGGCATAGATAGCCGAACGCCTGGTGGGATACGACGATATCTTTTTTCGGCAGTTTGGACAGCTCGCTCGTAAAGTCGTTATCCAGTTTGACCAGCTTCTCTTTTAACGCTTCATAGCGCTGTTCATAGCCGTCCTTATGTTCCGGATCGACCTCGACCAGGCTGTTCTTGATATTCTCAGCCATGACCAGTGCGGATTTCGGGCTTACCCAAGTATGAGGATCCGTATGATGGGTGTCCGTGTTTGTCTCAGCCGCCTCTTTCTCGTGATCATGGCCTGCATGATCTTCTTCGGTGCCTTCCTCATGGCTGTGGTCGTGCGCTTCAGCGCCTTCTTCATGACTGTGGTCGTGTTCCTCTTCATGGGCTGCTTCACCATGCCCGTGGCCATCATCCCCCACGGCATCGATCAGTTGGATCCCTTGGGAAACGATGACTGGTTTCACTTGCGTATCTTTATCGAGACCCTTTAAGAATCCCGGCGCCCAGCCTTCCAGCCCTGCACCATTATAGAGAAACAGCTGGGCCTTGGAGGTATTGACGATATCCTGGCTGCGCGGCGTCCAATCATGAGGTTCCACGCCCGTTGGCAGAAGATTCACGACATTGACTTCGTCTCCGCCGATTTCCTTCGTAAATTCATATATTGGATAGAAGGTCGTAATGACGTTAACCTTGCCTTCAACAATGCTTCCGCCGGATTTGCTTCCGCAGCCCGACAGGATGAGCACCGCCAGCAACATCGAAGTAACGCTCCAGGTCCAACCGTTCAGTTTGTTCTTGCTCTTTCTCTTGTTCATGTTCATCTCCCCCACATTCGCTCCGCTCAACTAATCGTAAACTTTACTAAAAAGATTATAAGAGCAGTTCGACGTGATTGTCAACCAAATCGTAAAAGTTACTATTAGTTTTTCATATAGAACTCATGTCCTCCGTATTAGAGGAAAAAAATAACGGCGTACCCTTAACAGGGTACACCGTCTGATCCAACTTAATTCAACGTGAGCATCATTTATTTCACGATGGCGCCGTTTGGCATGCCCTCCGGCACGGTTGCCAGCGTGAGCTGATCCCCGTAGGAAGCGGCCAAAATCATGCCTTGCGACATTTCGCCTCTAAGCTTCACCGGTTTCAGGTTTGTCACGCAAATCACTTTGCGTCCCACCAATTCCTCCGGCGTATAAAACTTCGCAATGCCGGACACCACCTGCCGCTGCTCAAACCCGAGATCCAGCTGCAGCTTCAGCAGCTTGTCCGCTTTCTTGACCGGCTCGGCCGCGATGACCTGCGCTACGCGCAGCTCGACCTTGGCGAAATCCTCGATGCCGATTTCCTCTGTGAGCTCCACAGGCTCTGCTCCGCTGTCGGTAGACGGAGCTGCTGCCGAAGTCGAAGGCTCTGCCTCGGCCGCCTTCTTGCCGCCAGTCATCGCCTCAGCGATGTAGGCCACTTCCAGTTCCGCATCCAGGCGAGGGAAGATCGGCTCGCCCTTTTGAAGCTTCGTTCCAGCCGGTATCGCTCCGAGCTGGCGTCCGCTTTCCCAAGTTGTCAATTCCCCTTCCGCCAAGCCGAGCTGTTCCCACATTTTCTTCGGCGTCCGGGTCAGGAACGGCTGCAGCAGGATCGATGCAATCCGCAGCGTCTCGACCAAATGGCTCATGACGGAAGCAAGCTCATGCCGTTTGCTCTCGTCTTTGGCCAGCGTCCACGGCTGGGTCTCATCGATGTATTTGTTGCTGCGGCTGACAAACTGGCTGATCGCGGTCAGAGCAACCGAGAACTCCATATTCTCCATGGCGGTTTCGACTTTGTCATAAACGGACTTGGCGGCTTCCTCGATCGCGGCATCAAAAGGCGTTACGCCTGCCGAAAAAGCCGGAACCTCCCCGTCGAAGTATTTATCGACCATGGCCACGGTGCGGTTCAGCAGGTTGCCCAAATCATTGGCCAGGTCGGAGTTCACCCGCTCCACGAAGCTTTCCGGCGTAAACGTGCCGTCCGCCCCGAACGGAACTTCGCGCAGCAAGTAATAACGAAGCGCGTCGAGACCATACCGGTCGATCATCGTGACCGGATCGACCACATTCCCTTTGGATTTGGACATTTTGCCGTCCTTCATGAGCAGCCAACCGTGGGCAAACACTTTTTTCGGAAGCGGCACATCGAGCGCCATTAAAATGATCGGCCAATAGATCGTATGGAAACGTACGATTTCCTTGCTCATCAGGTGAACGTCCGCCGGCCAGTATTTGTCATACAGGCTGGTGTCCTCCGTACCGTAACCGAGTGCCGTGATGTAGTTCAGGAGTGCATCAATCCACACGTAGATGACGTGTTTCGGATCGCTCTTGACCTTAACCCCCCACTCATAGGTTGTACGGGACACAGCCAGATCCTCAAGACCCGGTTTAATGAAGTTGTTGATCATCTCGTTCTTGCGGGATACCGGCTGTATGAAATCCGGATTCTCCTCGTAATACTGAAGCAGGCGGTCTACATACTTGCTCATGCGGAAGAAGTAGCTCTCCTCCTTCACGAGCTCCACCGGCCGTCCGCAGTCCGGACAATTGCCGTTGACCAGCTGACGTTCCAGGAAGAACGACTCGCAAGGCGTACAATACCAGCCTTCGTATTCGCCCTTGTAGATGTCGTCCTGCTTCAGCAGACGTTCGAATACTTCCTGCACCACCGTGGTGTGGCGCTTCTCCGTGGTACGAATGAAGTCTTCGTTCGATATATCCAGCTTTTTCCACAGATCCTTGATGCCTGCCACGATGTCGTCAACGAACTGCTGCGGGGTTTTTCCGGCCTCTGCCGCTTTGCGTTCGATCTTCTGCCCATGCTCATCGGTCCCCGTCAAATAACGGACATCGTAACCGCGAAGCCGTTTGTAGCGGGCCATGGCGTCGCCGGCCACCGTTGTGTAAGCATGTCCGATATGCAGCTTGTCGCTCGGATAATAGATCGGCGTCGTAATATAAAACGTCTTTTTGTCTGCCATTGTAACCTTCCTTTACCGTGAAATTGATGGTCGCATCAAGCGATTCCTTAGGAAAACCAGCAGTAAACAGCAAAAAACCCCCGCCCCTATGGGACGAGAGTTATTCTCACGTGTTACCACCCAAATTCCCCGTACCCTTGCGGGCAACAGGCTCATCTGCCGTCATGCGGCGTCCATTAACGCTGGCTCACGCCGCTTCTTTACGGCAGCCACTGGCTGCAGCGCTCAAAAGCGGATCCTCCAAGACCATTTTCCGAAATTCGCCAAGACCGGTTTCCAGCTCCTCCGGCTCTCTGTTCAAGGCAAGCTTTTCGTACTTATCTCTTCCTCGGATATACCTATAATTTCTTACATTTTAATCAAACGAGCCGCAGCGTGTCAAGGTGTGCATCGATCCAAGGCATCCCCCTTGCTGCGGGCGGCATGCTTTCGGTTATCATCCATTATGATACCCCAAAAAAATCGCTATTCCTCTGTCAATGAAGACGACACCTTATCCTTGCGCGGCGGCACCAAATCGATGCCCCCAGGATGAAACGGATGACATCTCGCGATCCGCTTAGCAGCCAGCCAGGAGCCCTTCAGCGCACCATGCACCTCAATCGCTTCCAGCGCATATGCCGAACAGGTTGGATAGAAGCGGCAAGTCGCCGGTTTCAGAGGAGAAATGAATTTCCGATAGAAGTGTATCGGCACCTTCACTACCCTGCGCGCCGTGCTCATGCCCGGCTGTCCCGATTTCCTCCACCGGCCTGCGAGGTTTCCTTATCGTTATTGTCCTTGCCGCAGTCCCGGCAGTATCCGAACACTTCGAATTTATGCTGGACCACCTGGAAATCGTCCGGTGCATCGGTCAGCTGCATCGGGCAGAAGGTAATCGGATAGGTCTTCTGGCACTGCAGGCAGATCATGTGATGATGATGGTGTTCTTCGCTGCAGCGACCCCTGAACTTGACGCCTTCTTCGAACACGACTTGCTCCAATACGCCAAGCTCGTACAATACCCGAAGATTTCGGTATACCGTATCAAAGCTCAAACCGCTGTACTTCCGGCCCATATATTCGTATACATCCTTTGCCGTTAAATATCCAGGATGTTCCCCAAACAATTTGGCAAGCGTCTTGCGCTGATCGGTAATGCGCAGCCCGTGTTCCGACATGGCGTCGATGATCTGTTCCGTCGTAAGCATACGCAATAACCTCCTCTACTTGAAGATACTCTCTCCTTATAATGCCTGAAAAAAATGACAGCGTCAATGAAAGCGGTTGTGAACAGGCAACCGCCTGCCAAGCAGGCAGGAGCTTGAATGGCTAACGGACGGCATAAACCTGCCCTTTCCCCACGGCATAAACCAACAAAAAGGACAGCCCGGGCCGTGTTTCGGCTGATGGGCTGTCCGCTTGTTGTTTATGAATATATAGGATTAGTTCTTCACTTGCGGCAGCGGCTGGAGCAGAATGTTGATCGGAAGGCTGCTTCCCGGTGCTGCCGTAAACAGGATTTCCACCGTCTGCTCGTAATTCCCCGTACGATAGAGAACGGCGGCTTCATTCGGCGCAGATACCGCGCCACCGCTTGTGTTCGGCGTCTGAATAATGTTTCCGTTCACCATCATCGCGCCCATGTATTTGCCTCCGCGCGGATTCAGCGTGATCAGCGTATTGGGTGCTACGCGGTGCAGCTTGATTTTGTACAGAACGCCGAAGTTACCGGCGTTGGATTGATATGAACCGTTAATGCCGTCATACCCTTCCAGGTTCGGATCGTTTGTCTTATCACCAAGCGCAAGACGCGTAGGCGTGTTGCCTACCAAATCATAGGATTCAATGATTCGGGTCGAGTCCGGATAGGTTCCCCGGTTATGAATGCCATCGGCCGGGTGGAGCTTCAGGTATGGCAGCTTCTGGATCGGATCCTTGGCTTCATCGATCATGATGACATCGTATCGAATCGGCGAATCCGAATACAGATCGGCAAACATGGACAGCACCTGCTGATTCTTCATGGTTTGCGCGCTCAAATCTTGCAGGATGATCCGGCTTTCGCCAGGGGCGAGCGAAATCGTCTTGAATGCATCCGCTGACTGCATGGACTCGAGATAGCGCTGCACAGCCGCTTTCCCCGTAGCGGTCGGAATGTTGATCGGACCGCCCAAACCGGTATACTCGGTGGTCAGACGCGCCGTCATCGTGTTGATGTTGGTCGCTACGACATACATCTTCATGTTCTTCCCGGTAGCATTCAAGTGGTGAATCATGAAGCGCGTGCTGGCATTGCCGATCTCGCGATATACGATACCTTCCTGATAGACGGTTTCCGGAGAGTTGCTGCGAATCAACAGGTACGGCTCGGAGCTTCTCGTAATCGGCATCAGATTCCATGTCGGCACGGCCGATCCGTCAAACGTGTATTTGTCGCCGATGCCCGTAAATAATTGATTGAATTGATCGCGCGTATACAACACTTCGCTTGTTACGTTGATGATTTTCTCGTATGAGCTGGTCGCCCCATGCTTATCGGTCACGATCAACAGCACTTTATGCGGCCCTGCCGTAAAGAAAGCCTGGTCGTTGTTTTCCCACTTAAACGTAATTTCGTCGCCGGGATCGCTGTCATAACTCATGTTAATGTACGTAATTTTCTCGCCTATCTTGTATTCCTGTTTATCCGTATCGAACATGGCCACAGGCGGCGTATTCGGTGCGGATACATGAATGCTCAAAATATACGGATCGCTCCACTCCCCGCTGGCGTCCTGTACCGAATAGGAAACCGTATGCACGCCAGGCTCGTCAAACACATCTTCCCGGCCTTCCCAATGCTCGTCTACGATAGCCAGGCCTGTCGGCGAATAGGCATTCGTCTTGTACGTTACCTTGGTTTGTCCGGCAAAGATTTCACCAGGCTGCACCGTAAAGGATGCCACCGGCTTGGAGCTTAGGCTCAGGATGATCCGCTTGTTCGGCTGGTCGACCCGGTAGGTGATGTCCAGCGCCTGCGTGATGCTGGTCAGCGGCACCATAAACGTATTGTTGGACTGGTAAGCCGGTCCCTTCATCGATTTGCGAACGCCGTTCACGGTGTATACGCTGCTGTTCGTCTTAAAGCGAAGCTCATCGTTACCTCGGATAATAATCGTTTCCTTTGTCTTCCCGTCATAGGTCAGCTTCAGGCCGACACGGTCGACGAGGGATCGAATCGCGACATAGGATACGCCTTTCTTGACTGCCATGGGCTGTCCGGCGGTATACGCTTTTCCGTTCTGATACATCTTGTTGCTGTTCATCATCAGGATCAGATCATTCGGACCGAGGTTCGGTATGTTCGGAACCTCGCTGCCGGATCCGCCGCCGCTGCTGCCCCCCGGCTGTTCGCCGCTATTGCTGCCGCTGCCCATTCCGGACAGATCGAGAATCACTTTCTTCTCCGGCTGGTTCACCGTGTAAGGAATATCAAGCGCTTGCGTGATCGCGGTCAGCGGAACCATAAATACGTTGTTGCTTTGGTAGGCAGGGCCTTTCATCGGACGCACCTGTCCGTTGACTTTATAATTGCTGCTTCCTGTCGTGAATCGCAGCTCATTGCCATCCTTAAGGATAATGGTTTCCTTCGTCTTATTATCGTAAGACAGCTTAAGTCCTGCGCGCTCAACCATGGCGCGAATGGCGACATAGGATACCCCTTGCTTCACGGCCATCGGCTGTCCCGCTTTGTACTGCTTGCCGTTATGGTACATCACATTGCTGTTCATCAGCAGCACCAGTTCGTTAGCGGCTGCATTGGTAATGCCGACTTCGGGCTTGCCTTCGGCCGGACTTCCTTCTTCGTTCTCAGATACTTCATTATCGGAAGGATCGCTTGCCGAGTCCTCCTGCTGTTCATTGGGTGCAGAAGGGGTGGCATTCGGATCGCTGGTCGTGCCTTCGATTGAATCGGAAGGTGTTTCTGTTGGCGTTGCCGGCGTTGCCTCCGCTTGCTGCAAGTCCGTCTGTTGTTCTCTGTTTGCCTGGCCTTGTCCTTCCACCGGGGACTGCAGCGCTGGTTGCCCGTTTAGCGCCGGAGCTGTAACATCCGGTGATTCAGCTGCCACGGGAAATGCCATGGATACTTGGGCCGCGGCAAGGACTGTAATCATCGAGATTCGTTTGAAATTCATTCTCTACTCCTTTAAAACTCTCAGTATAGTCTGTCTGCCTCTATTGGACATACTATTAGACGCCGACTTTCCCGAAAAGTTGCTCAGAAATGGCTGGAAAATAGGAAAACCGGAGCATTCCTAGGCAGGAAGACTCCGGTTTGAGCAACCATTATTTAATTATTGACATAGTCCTGATTGCCGGTCCAGCCGAGAGGATAGGTCTTGCTGATCCCTACCGGAAGCTTACCCTCGGGCCTAACTTTGCCAACCAATACACCCGCGGCGGCATTCATGTAGTAAGGCGTATTCTCGTAGCTGCACAAATACGCGGGAACCGGCGGAAGATCATTGATATCG
The DNA here is from genome assembly GCF_000204455.1 of Paenibacillus sp. HGF5. NCBI lineage: Bacteria > Bacillati > Bacillota > Bacilli > Caryophanales > Paenibacillaceae > Paenibacillus > Paenibacillus sp. HGF5. The sequence continues at coordinate 8,438 of NZ_AEXS01000163.1, forward strand.
TACGGATTGCGGGTTGCGACGATAACGAGTGTCACATCCTCAAGCTCGCTCAGCCTGCTTACAAGCTTCTGCTGACCTTCGGGAAGACGGCTCTCGGAGGTGTACGTAGCCACCACGATCTGCTTATATCCCTCCGCCGCTTTAACGGCCTGCTCTACCTCTTCGTCGGACATATCCGTCCCGACGCGCAGATCGTCTGCCTGCACGCCGTAACTTCTCAGGGCATCCCCAAGCGTGTAGCTCTTGCTCCATGCTTCGTCGACCTGGGTCGCCTGAAGCAGCTCCGGCCAGATCACGGCAACCGCTTGCTCCGGCTTAAGAGGCAGCTGCCCTTCGTCTTTTACCAGCGTGATTCCCCTGCCTGCGATTTGAGCAAGCAGCTGCTTGGTCTCTGTGGCAACCTCGCCAATCGGGTGGACGGGAAGCTTTTCAGCGATTTTCGCATTACGCTGTTTGAGCGCCAAAATCCGATCAACGGCTTTGTCGATCAGCTCTACCGGGAGTCTCCCGCCGCGGACAGCCTCGATGACCGCCGTAATCGCCGCCGTCTGCTCCGACAGCGTATGGCTGACCAGCACGCAGTCCGCCCCTGCTTCGATCGCGCGTATCGCGCCTTCCGGAATGCCGTACTCCTTGGAGATCGCATGCATCTCGAGGCAATCCGTCACGATCAAACCTTCGAAGCCCATTTCCTCCCTCAACAGCCCCGTTAATACAGCATGGGAAAGCGTTGCAGGCAGATCACTCGGCTCAATCGCCGGGAAACTAACGTGAGCCGTCATGATGGCATCGACGCCGTCCTTGATCGCTTGTGCGAAAGGGAGCAGTTCAACGCTGCGGAGCCGTTCCAAATCATGCGGTACCGATGCCCGCCCCAGGTGGGAGTCGACGCTGGTGTCGCCATGTCCCGGGAAGTGCTTGGCCGTAGCGGACACTCCTTCTTCCTGATAACCCTTAATCGCCACAGTCCCGAGCTCGGCAACGGCATGGGGATCTTCGCCGAAGGAGCGCACGCCGATAACCGGGTTGCGCGGATTGTTGTTGACGTCGAGGCAAGGCGCGAAATTCATGTTCACGCCGAGCGAACGCAATTCGCGCGCCCCGATTTGCGCCACCCTGTAGGCATCCTCTGCGCTGCCCGCTGCTCCAAGCGCCATATTGCCCGGAATGCGGCTGATGCCTTCATGATCGATTCGTGCGACCATGCCGCCCTCCTGATCAATCGAGATCAGAAGCGGAAACGGTTGGCTTCCCGAAGCGAGCTGCTGCAGGGATGCCGACAGCTCGGCAAGCTGAGGCAGCGTCTTCACGTTCCGGCGGAAGTAGCAGATGCCCCCCACCTGAAATTGTTCGATCAGTATGTTGGCATGCTCATTCGGCGTCAATGCGTTGAAGCCGCATATAAACATTTGTCCTACCTTTTGCTCTAGCGTTAAATCTGCTGCCGTCCATTTCATTGATTCCAAACCTACTTTCTATCAATTTATAGGACGCCCGCAAGTCGGAAGTAGAAGACCTGATGATTATCTGCCTGCTTTCGTCCCATCAAAGACTCAGAGACTCGGCTCTCCGGACATTTCCCGGAATTCGGATGGCGTCATGCCGGTAGCCTTTTGAAATACCTTGGTAAAATACCGCCGCTCATGATAACCGACAAAGGAACCGATCTGTGCAATGTTCTTGTCGCTGTTCACTAACAGGAATTTGGCCGCCTCCATCCGCTGCCTCGTCAAATACTCCACGAAGGTAAGACCGACATGATTCTTGAACAGCAAGCAGAAATAACTGGAACTGATGCCCAGATGCTCCGAAAGCTCCTCGATGCCCAAATCCTGTCCCATGTGGGTGTTGATGTACTCCAGGGCAGACGATACCAATTGCTCGGGTGTTTTCTTAACGGCTTCGGGGTTCGGAGCCTCGTCGATCAGCGAAACGGTACTATAATACTTTTCTTTCGCCCTCTTCTTGCGGATTTCCTCCCCGATCTCCCGAATCTTCATCTCAAGCTCCCCGTAATGAATCGGCTTGCTGATATAATCCTTAACCCCCAGCTTGATCGCTTCACGGGCATATTCAAATTCCTGATAACCCGTCAGCAAAAAGATTTCCGCCCGGCTTCCTTTCTCCCGGATCTTCGTAATGAAGGTCAGCCCGTCCATGACGGGCATCCGGATATCGCACAGAATCAAATCCGGGTTATACTGATCCGCTACTTCAAGCGCTTCCATCCCGCTGCGGGCAAGTCCGACCACCTTCATGCCCATCTCTTCCCAAGGCAGAACCTTGCTGAGATTGTTCAGGATGGGTGCCTCATCATCAACCAATAATGCCTTCAGCATGATGCCCTTCCCCCCTGTCATAATTGGGTATGACGCATTGTATAACGGTGCCGCCGGGGCGGCTGGAGCATATGAACAGCCCATAATAAGGACCGTACTGAATTCTAAGCCGATCAGCCACGCTTCGCAGTCCAAGTCCCCGCCGTTCCTGGTTTACTTTCAGGTTCTGCATCGTCGTCTGTTCGGATACGCCATCCTCGGACACCATATACTCAAACATGGACAACTGCTCAGAGGTCATGCCGAGTCCGTTGTCCTCCACCCGGATTACGACATTGCCGAGCTCCTTCCAAGCAGAGATGCGTATCCATCCCGTATAGGAAATTCCCTCAAAGCCATGCTGGATGCTGTTTTCCACCAGGGGCTGCAGCGTCAGCTTCAGGATGCGGCTGTGCATAAGCTCTTTCGGCACGTCGATCTCGTATTCGAACAGATCCTCGAACCGAAACTTTTGGATTTCAAGATAACTTTGAAGATGCTTGATTTCTTCATCCAGCGTAATTTCTTCCTTGTCCTGTATGCTGATCCGCAAAATGCTGGCAAGCCGATACACCATCTCGCTGACCTTGCGACCTTCATTCTGGACCGCAAGGACATTGATCGATTCCAATGTGTTAAACAGGAAGTGCGGCTTGATCTGTGCTTGCAGCACACGCATTTCCGCATCGGTCTTCTGCCTTTGCTCCTTCTTGATCTGCGCGAACAGATTGTTGATCCGGTTCATCAAATTGTTGAACCCTTTGGACAGCAGCAGAAGCTCATCCTCACCCTTCTCTTCCACTCTGGCATTCAAATCCCCATCCTCCACGCGGCGCATAAACCGCACGATGACGGCAATCGTGCCGGTAATCCGGTTCATGAACAGGCGGTTGAACACAATCGCGGTAACCAGACAGATGCCCATGATGACAAAAAACCACTTGGCAAAGGAAGTTACCTCTTGCGACAGCGAGTTCCAATCGGTCACCGAGACGATGTTCCAGCCATAATCGTTCAGATGATAGATGGAAACAATATTTTCTTTGCCGTTAAACTTGGCTTTAAAGCTTTGATAGCCTTGCTTAAACTCAACGTCACGCTTCATGTATTGACTGATATTTTGACCATCCATGCCGTTCTGCGGGTCAAACAGAATGAAGCCTTCATTGTTGACCAGCATGAAGGAGGTGTTCTGCAGGTTGTTAGGGAGCGTCAGATTGCGGAAAATCTCTTCGAACTCCCATCTCTTGATCTGGACGACGAGAATCCCCAGCTTGCGGAGCGTCGTGACGTCTTTAATCAGCCTGATCTGGGTAAACACCGGATCCGCCCCCGTCAATTCCGGAAATTCGTGCGGAGCCAGCCATTTGGGAATCCCGTTCAGCTTCACAACCTCTTCATATAAGGGACTGTTCTTAAACTGCTCATAAGGCAGCGTCCTGAAATCCTCTTTACTGAATATCGGAATGGGTGCTGATTCTTTGTTGAAATGATATAGAAAAGCATAACTGATGGCAGGGTGATTATAGAGAAGATTGCGAAAGCTTCGCTGCCTGTCGTTCAATTTCAGCTGATCCGCATTGGATTCCTTAATCAGGTTCTGCGCATCGGGATCCTTGGCATTCAGCGCCATTGCGAAGACGGAGGTGGCAATCCCGTTATCCGTAACGTACTCCATCTCCTTGAACACGTTCAAAATGCTGTAGCTGATCGCTTTTAGCGAATATTCGGCTTGCTGGCTGTACTTTTCCTCAATCGAGTTGTAGGTAATAAAGAATGTAAATAGGCCCAGCACAAATAACGGAATAATAATGAGCCCCAAAAAGGCCGTGAATAGTTTGTTCCGCAAATTCATACGCATGCTCCTGCTCCTTGTATTACCCCTTGACGCTTCCTGCGGTGACGCCTTCTATGATTTTCTCTTGCAGAACGGCATAGATGATAAGGACCGGCAGCACGCTGAATACGATCCCCGCCGACATCTGGGCGTAGTTCATATTGTAAGCGTCCCTGAAACCGACCATTCCGACAGGCAGCGTTCTCAGTTCATCATTCGATAGGAAGTAGTTAGCAAGCAAGAATTCGTTCCAGTTACCCAGGAAATTGATGATAAACACGGTAACGATAGCCGGAACGGTCAGAGGTAAGATAATTCTAGCAAACAAGCCTCCGGACCTCAATCCGTCTATGACCGCGGCTTCCTCGATTTCACCGGGCAGCGACCGCATGAAGGCGGCCAAAATAATCACAGAAAACGGGATGGCATTGGCAACATAGGGCAGAATCAGGGCCATATGCGTATTCAGAATATCCAGCTGCCTCATGATGCCGTATATCGGCAGCAAGAGAGAGTTATTCGGGATCAGAATCCCGATCAGAATACATTGAAAGATGATCGCGCTGATCCGGTTGTATCTCATCCGCGTCACGGCAAAAGCCAGCATTGCCGCAAACAGGATCGATAGACAGGCCGACAGGACGCCGATGTATAAGCTGTTCCAGAAATACGTGCTGATCTTGGCGCTCACCCAAGCGTTTACGTAGTTATCAAACACCAACGTGCTTGGCAATCCAAACGGGTTCGTTGCAATGGACTGGTTATCCACCTTCACGGATGAGAACAGGACGAACAGGAACGGATACAGGATGACGAGCAAATAAGCCATCAGGAAAATGTGCGGAATCAGTTTCTTTAGTGCCCTCATCAGTATTCAATCCTTTCGTTGCGTCTGGCGATCAGCACCTGGTAGAGCACCGTTACGATAATCGTGAAGAGGAAAATCAACACGGCGATCGAATTGCCGAAGCCATGCTTGAAACTCGTGATCGCGTATCGAATCATATATGTTGCCATAACGTCGGTGGAGCCGGCCGGCCCGCCCTTGGTCATAACCAGGATAATGTCCGCGGCTTTCATGGCTCCCGCAATCGAAAGCATGATCACAACGGAGATAATTGGCATTATTAATGGAAGCGTGATTTTGGTAGCCCTTTGGACGCCTGTCGCTCCGTCAATCGCCGCAGCCTCGTCAAGCTCCTTGGGAATGGACAGAATTGCGGCAAGCACCATCACAATGTAAAAGCCGGTCCATTGCCAAGCGTTCGTAATCAGGATGGCGATCATGGCCCATTTGCGATCCGACAGCCAGTAGATCGGCTCGATGCCAACCAATCCCAACACTTCATTCATCAGGCCAAAGTCCGGATTGTAGATGAATCCCCATAAAATGCCTATAACAGCCGTCGACATGATGGAAGGTGCGAAAACCGCTGTTTTATACAGCCCCTTCAAACGCTTGACGTTGGCGATAAGCAGGGAGAAAACCACGATGATCGGAACCTGGATCAAGCAGGAAAAAAGTATGAAATAGACATTGTTTCGGACCGCCTTCCAGAAGGCATCGTCATTCAGGGCGGTCACATAGTTATCGAGCCCGATGTACTTCACGTCTTTGGAGATGCCGTTCCAGCTCGTAAAGCTGTTGTCAAACGCAGTGAAGATGGGATATATGAAAAAAGCCAGAAACAGCAAGAATGCCGGCAGCACAAAAACGATGTAAATCAGAGGATTTCTCAGCGCTCTGTTCATGGTAACCTCCGTATTGATGTCTGATGTTGTTTAGGCGAAAGGGCACCCCCATATGCCCTTAGCGGGTGGTGCCCTTTCGTCTGGAATTTTAGTTATTCCTCTGAAGCATTAGCCGCTTCCTGTGCTGCTTGAACATTCTCCAGCATCTTCTCGGCATCGAGCTCGCCGCCGATCACCTGCTGGATTCCCATGCTCAGCGCCGTGTTTACGTCGGCTTGAACAAGCGCATCGAAGGCAGGGAAGGATTTGTTGATTTCGCTGACGCCTTTGAAAATATCCTGCATCAGCGGATCATCCGACGTGGAATTCATCGTTTCCAGATCCATCTTCATCGCCGGCAGGACTCCGTCTTCCTTAAGCCCGCGCAGCTGCATTTCATCCGTCCACATATTTTTGATGAATTCTTTAACCGCTTGAAGCTTGCGAGGATCCTCTGCTACCGCCGCCGAGAAGCCGTATCCGTTGTTTGCGTCCTGCATGACGATGACAGGGTCGCCTTCATTCACCGGAGGCAAATTGAAATATCCGATCTTGCCGACCATGTCGCCCGCTTGGGCCGGATCTCTAAATACGGAGTTCGCCCATGATCCGTCCATCATCATGACGGCTTCCCCGGTGATGATTTGATTTCTCATGTCCGCGTATTCAAAGCCGAGCTCGCCTTTTTTGAAGTACCCTTTCTCCACCCATTCCTGATGTTTCTTCACGCCTTCCACGACTTTCGGATCGGTCCATTTGGTTTCCCCGGTCTTGAAGCCGTAAGTTACCTCCGCCCCTGCATAATAACTCCACAGGTTATTCGTGGTCATGAGCGGAATCCATGCATCCTTGGAAGATTGCGCGAACGGAATTTTGCCATCGTCCTTGATGGCTTCGGCGATCTGCTCAAGTTCCGCCAACGTTTTCGGTACGTTGAGGCCTTTCTGGGCGAAGTAATCCTTGTTATAGAAAATACCTTCGATGGAACCGCCGATCGGCAATCCATAGATCTTGCCGTCATGCGTGAACGGGTCCAGTGTCGTAAATTTGTCCTTTATGCCGAGCTCATCCAAGATCGGGGTCAAATCGAGCATCAAGCCTTCTTTGGAATATACGCCTGCATCCGGGCTTCCGAATACGTCGAATACTTCCGGCGGCTTGCCGGCAGCCATCTCGCCTCTCAGCTTCTCTTTACGATTCACTTCAGAGTCTACAGCGTCCAGCTTGATTTTAAGCCCGGGCACCGCTTCTTCGGTTTTGCTGACCACATCGTTCAGCAATGCGAGACGGAACTTCTTGGATTCGCCTACTTGCGTATGGCGAATGGTGATTTCAAACGGCTCATTGCTCACCGTTCCTTCCGAGCCGCCTGACGGCTTTTCTGCCGCCTTGTCACCGCCGCCGCATGCAGACAAAAGCGTGGATGAGACGAACAAAAGCGACATGAATAATGCCAGACCCTTTTTCTTCATTGTCTTTGACCCTCCCGAAGTGTTTGTATATTGATAGGCGCTTTCCTTACATCTTCATTATAGAAAGCGATTCCACTTTACGATAGGTCGATATTTTTCTATCCAAGGGATAATATCCTCTACAAATAACAATAACCCTTCCATAAAGAGGAAAGGTTATTGTTATTAATAATAACATACTGTGTTCCATATCATACAACTAAAAGGAGTTCAGAACCGACGGCTATTTCTCGGAAATTTCGCCAATCAACCGGTAGGCGCGTGCGACTTCTTCCTCGGACGGTGAAGGTACGCCCTCCAACGGATAGGCCATGCCGAGCTCCTTCCATTTGTACACGCCCATCTGATGGTATGGCAGGATCTCGAACTTTTCCACGCCGCGCAGCGTGCGGATGAATTGACCGAGCGCCGCCAAATCGTCCTCGCTGTCATGGATGCCCGGCACGTAGACGTGCCGGATCCACATGTTCCGACCATGGTCGGACAGCCAGCGGGCGGTCTTCAGCGTCCTTTCATTGGACTTGCCTGTCAGCTTGATGTGCTTCTCGTCGTTGATATGCTTCAGATCAAGGAGGACCAAGTCGGTATGCTCCAGCAATTCCGATATTTTATCCGGCTCGTTATACCCGTTGCTGTCCAGGGTCGTATGCAAATTCCAGCGGCGCTTCACTTCCTTGAACAGCTCCGTGACAAAAGGATACTGCAGCGTCGGCTCACCGCCCGAAACGGTGAGTCCTCCACCCGATGAGCGGTAGTAGCTCAGATAAGGCTCAATCTCTCGCAGCACGTCATCCACCGTCATTTCATGTCCTTCATGAAGTCCCCAGGTATCCGGGTTGTGGCAGTATTGACACTTCAGGAGGCAGCCCTGCATGAAGAGCACAAAGCGGATACCCGGACCGTCCACCGTTCCGAACGTTTCTATGGAGTGTACATGACCTTTTAGCATGGTGCGTCATCCTTTCTGTATCCGCTATGGTTGTCTTCCATCCTTACATCGATCCGTGGAAGGTACGGTTAATGACATCGAGCTGCTGTTCGCGCGTCAGTTTGACGAAGTTGACCGCATAGCCGGATACCCGGATGGTTAACTGCGGATAATTCTCCGGATGCTCCATCGCATCGATCAGCTGCTCACGGTCAAACACGTTCACGTTCAAATGGTGGGCCTTGCTGCCAAAGTAGCCGTCCAGCATGGCAACCAGATTGTTTACCCGAATGTCGCTTTCTTTGCCCAGGGCTTTCGGCACGATCGAGAACGTATTCGAGATGCCGTCCAGACTGTCCTCATAAGGCAGCTTGGCCACGGAAGTCAGCGAAGCGAGGGCTCCCTTCTTATCGCGTCCGTGCATCGGGTTTGCGCCCGGTGCAAACGGCTCGCCTGCTTTGCGTCCATCCGGCGTGGTTCCTGTCTTCTTGCCGTATACCACGTTCGACGTAATCGTGAGCACCGACTGGGTCGGCATGGCATCGCGGTAGGCTTTGTGCTTGCGGATCATGCTCATGAAGGCCTCGACCAGTTCAACGGCGATGCCGTCCACGCGGTCGTCGTTGTTGCCGTAGCATGGGAAATCGCCCTCGATTTCAAAATCCACCGCAATCCCTTGCTCATTGCGTACCGGCTTCACCTTCGCATATTTAATCGCGCTCAGCGAATCCGCTGCTACGGACAGGCCCGCTATGCCGCATGCCATCGTCCGCAGGATATCGCGGTCGTGAAGCGCCATTTCAATCCGCTCGTAGCTGTATTTGTCATGCATGTAGTGAATCACGTTGAGGGTATTCATGTAGAGCTTCGCGAGCCATTCCATCATCGGCTTGAAGCGCTTCATGACCTCATCATAACTCAGAACCTCAGCGGTGATCGCCGGATATTCCGGTCCGACCTGGGCGCCGGATTTCTCATCCTTCCCGCCGTTGATTGCATACAGCAGCGCTTTGGCCAGGTTCGCTCTGGCTCCGAAGAACTGCATTTGCTTCCCGATGCGCATGGCGGATACGCAGCAGGCGATGCCGTAATCGTCCCCGTAGATCGGACGCATGAGATCGTCATTCTCATATTGGATCGAGCTCGTTTCGATCGATACCTTCGAACAGTATTTTTTGAAGGCCTCCGGCAGCTTCTCCGACCACAGTACCGTCAAGTTCGGTTCCGGCGCAGGTCCCAGATTGTACAGGGTGTGCAGGAAACGGAAGCTGTTCTTCGTTACCCTCGTTTCACCGTTCAACGACATGCCGCCGATGGATTCGGTCACCCACGTCGGATCGCCGCTGAACAGCTCGTTGTAATCCGGCGTACGCAGGAACTTCACGATCCGCAGCTTCATGACAAAATGGTCCACCAGCTCCTGGGCTTTCTCTTCCGTCAGTACGCCTTCGGCCAGATCCCGCTGGATATAAATATCAAGGAAAGAAGATACCCGGCCAAGCGACATGGCAGCCCCGTTTTGCTCCTTGATCGCGGCCAAATAACCGAAATACAGCCATTGGAATGCTTCCTTCGCCGTATTCGCCGGTTTGGAAATGTCAAAGCCGTGCATGCCGGCCATTTCTTTCAGTTCCTTGAGGGCGCGCATTTGTTCGGACAGCTCTTCCCGCAGACGGATCACCGGCTCGTCCATGGCGTCCACTTCAAGCTCGCCGAGTTCTCTCAGTTTGTCCTGGATCAGCGCGTCCACCCCGTATAACGATACTCTGCGGTAGTCGCCGATGATGCGGCCGCGGCCGTATGCATCGGGAAGACCCGTAATAATCCCGGCCTTGCGCGCTGCTCTCATCTCCGGAGTATAGGCATCAAATACGCCCTGGTTATGCGTTTTGCGGATGCCGTTGAAGATATCCACTACCGCCTGCGGCATTTCGAAGCCGTATGCGTTGCACGCATCAATCATCATGCGGATGCCCCCGAAAGGCTGAATCGAGCGTTTGAACGGCTCATCGGTCTGCACGCCGACGATCTGTTCTTTATCTTTATCCAAGTAGCCCGGCTGGTGTGAGGTGATGGTGGAAGGCGTATGGACATCCACGTCCAAAACCCGCCGTTATCCCGTTCCTTCTTGGTTAAATCCGATACGATATCCCACAGTGCCTTGGTGTTGTCCGTAGGTCCCGCCAAAAAATCATCAGAGCCATAATAAGGGGTAATATTCTCTGCAATAAAATCGTTAACGTCAATGCGCTTGGTCCATTTACCTGATTTAAAACCTTTCCAGCCAACTTCTTTTTCAATCACCGACATATTGAATCCCTCCTAGATTATGCTGCAGCTTGCAGGGACTGGCGGAGCCACACATTGATCTATCTCAGATCTTAAATGTGATTATTTTCACGATCAATGGCATCTCTGCCCCGCCATGTGCCTTCAAGCTTCTATATCAAAGATCTGAGATTCAGCTTTCTGCTACACCTTTATTGTAGTCCTGTTGATCCGCAGCATCTGTGATAAAAATCACAAAGTTGTGGTTATCCGTGATTTTTATCACTCTGATTCCGGGCTCCCCTGGCTTCTACCACCATTTATAATGGAATTTAGGATCAGCCTTCTGCCCCTTTCCTGTTTAGAAACGTCCATAGAAAGCGTTGCGATATACTTCTGCTAGCTCTGTCACCAGCGGCAGCTTCGGATTGCTTGTCGTGCACTGATCTTCGAAAGCCCGGTCCGCCAAATGCTCGACGTTTCTCTCGAAGTCCTGAGGATCGATGCCAAGCTGCTGGAACGATTCCTCGATGCCGAGCTTGCTGTTCAGCTCGCGGATGGCGGCGATCAGGCTGTTTACGCCCTCCTCCGTCGTTCTTGCCGGCAGTCCAAGAATCCGTGCGATCTCGGCATATCTTTCATCGGCCACAAAGTGGGTGTATTTCGGCCATGCCGCGAATTTCGTCGGCTTCTTGGCATTGTAGCGAATGACGTGCGGCATCAGTATGGCATTGGTCCGTCCGTGCGCCGTATGGTACTGTCCGCCCCATTTATGCGCCAGACTGTGGTTGATGCCCAGGAACGCGTTCGCAAAGGCCATGCCTGCAAGCGTCGAAGCATTATGCATTTTCTCGCGGGCGAGTTTGTTGCCGGTCAGCGCCGATTGCTCAAGATATTGGAACACCAGCTGGATGGCTTTGATGGCAAGCCCATCCGTGTAATCGCTAGCCATCACCGATACGTAGGCTTCAATCGCATGCGTCAGGACGTCCATGCCGGTATCGGCCACCGCCGTTTTAGGCAAGGTGTACACGAATTCCGGATCGATGATCGCCACGTCCGGCGTCAGCTCATAGTCTGCCAGCGGGTATTTGGTATTTCCCTGCACTTTGTCCGTGATGACGGCGAACGAAGTTACTTCCGAGCCCGTTCCCGACGTTGTCGGAATGGCTACGAATTTCGCCTTCCGTCCCAGCTTCGGATATTTATAGACCCGTTTGCGGATATCCATGAATTTTTGCTTCAGGTTGTTGAAGTCCGTATCCGGATATTCATAGAACAGCCACATCGCTTTTGCGGCATCCATCGGCGATCCGCCGCCGAGGGCGATGATGCAGTCCGGCTGGAACCGTTCCAGCATCTCCGTACCCCGTTCTACTGTCGTTGTCGAAGGATCCGGCTCGACTTCCGAGAACACCTCGATGGCTACCGGCAGTCTGCGCTGACGCAGGTAATGCTCTACCCGCTCCACATATCCCAGCTTCACCATCATGGGGTCGGTTACGATCGCGACGCGGGTGATGTCAGGCATTTTGGCGAGATACTGCGTCGAGCCTTTTTCAAAGTATATTTTGTCCGGTACTTTAAACCACTGCATATTCACGGTTCTGCGGTTCACCCTTTTCACGTTGATGAGATTGACGGCCGTCACGTTCGACGACGTGGAGTTCCGGCCATACGAACCGCAGCCGAGCGTCAGCGACGGCAGGTTCGTGTTGTAGATATCCCCGATGCCGCCTTGCGAGGAAGGCTGGTTGACCAGGATGCGGCAGGTCTTCATGCGATCCGAGAATTTCAGAATGACGTCCTCATTGTGCGAGTGGATGACCGACGAGTGGCCCATGCCGCCAAAAGCAACCATCTCTTCGGCGCGCGTGATGCCCTCTTCCGCGTCTTTCACTTTATAGCAGGCCAACACCGGGCTCAGCTTCTCGGCGGACAACGGATAAGCGGGACCGACTCCCTCCAGCTCGGCGACCAGGATCTTGGTGCTTTCCGGCACCTCAAAGCCGCAAGCCTCGGCAATCTTGGCTGCCGGCTGTCCGACGATGGTAGGGTTGACGGCGCATTTATCCGCTACCATGGCATGCGCGGTCAGCTTCGCCTGCTCTTCCTTGTTCACGAAATAACAGCCGCTGGCGATCATTTTTTTCTTCACGGTATGATAGATCGGCTCTTCGATAATGACGGCTTGCTCGGATGCGCAGATCATGCCGTTATCAAACGTCTTGGATAGAATCAAGTCGTTTACCGCTTGATCGAGGTCCGCGCTCTTCTCGATGAAGCACGGCACGTTGCCGGGACCTACGCCGAGGGCTGGCTTGCCGCAGCTGTATGCTGCTTTGACCATCGCCGATCCGCCCGTAGCCAGAATGCAGGCAACGTCAGGATGGTTCATGAGTGTATTGGTTTTATCCATGGAAGGAGCCTCGATCCACTGGATGCAGTCGGCCGGAGCGCCTTGTTTCACGGCGGCGTCCCGCAGGATGAGCGCGGCTTCCCTGCTGCATGCCTGCGCGGATGGATGGAAACCGAAGATGATCGGGTTTCTTGTTTTGATGGAGATCAGCGCCTTGAATATGGTGGTCGAGGTCGGATTGGTTACCGGTGTGATCCCCATGATGATCCCGATCGGCTCCGCAATTTTTTGGAAGCTGTCATAGGCATTGTCTTCGATGATACCTACCGTTTTGTCGTACTTGATGCTGTTGTGGATATACTCCGTGGCAAACAGGTTTTTGATGATTTTGTCTTCATACACGCCGCGGCCCGTTTCTTCAACCGCCATTTTCGCCAGCTGCATGTGCTTCTCAAGTCCGGCCATGGCCATGGCCTGCACAATTCCGTCGACTTGCTCCTGATCGAGTTTCATAAACTTTTCTTTTGCCCGATTCGCCTTGTCGATCAGACCTTGAATGTACTCTGCTGCCGTTTGTCCCTTCACTTCAACCGTTGTTCCTTTGCTCACAGCCATATCTCTCATCCTCCCATGGTTCATGTTCTTTCTGTCTACGCTTCGATCGTAACACAGACGCTTCTTAAATCATGTGAAATATTTCACAATATTAAAATTTATCTTTTCTGTGTGATTTATACCGCTCTTTTCCCTCTTTCAAGTGAAAGAGATCACAATGTTTGAAAATTCGCCATGATTTCCCTCTTGTTCCGCCCCACAAGTGAATGTTTTCACGTTATAATGTATTTAAAGATTAAACAGATCAAATTTTAGGATGTTGGGGGATACCACCATGAAAACTGTAGACCATGTAATGGAAATCGAAAACTTAGGGAACACGCAGTGCTTCTCGGAACAAAACCGCAACCGTCTGCTGGTTACCATGAAGGAAAGGGTACTCCCTGAAGGATCGCATTTGTTCTGGGAAGGCGACTTCGCCGACAAGCTGTACTTCGTTAAACAAGGAAGAATTAAATTAACCAAATCGACGGATGAAGGCAAAGAGCTTATTCTATATATGTACCATCCAGGAGACATGGTCGGGCAAGCCGATCCATTCTTCAGCAACAACCACAGTTTTTCGGCAGAGGTGCTTGAGGACAGCGTAGTCGGGGTCATCGAGCACAAGGACCTGGAGCTGTTGATCTGCCAGCATTGCGACTTCGCGATTGATTTCATGAAGTGGATGGGTATACACCACCGCATCACGCAGACCAAATTCCGTGATCTCATGATGTACGGCAAGCCCGGCGCATTAACGTCGACGCTGATTCGTCTGGGCAATACCTACGGGCAGCATCAAGAGGATGGCACCATTCTCATCAACAAAAAGATTACCCATACCGATCTTTCGAACATGATCGGGGCCACCCGCGAAAGCGTGAACCGGATGCTGAGCGACCTTCGCAAAAAGGACGCCATCGAATATGCCGGCGGCATGATTGTTATCAAAGATCTGCCGATGCTGCAGGAAATATGCCACTGCGAGCTGTGTCCGAACGAAATCTGCCGGATTTGATCCGCCTATAGCCCCTTTGGTGCATAATATACGGGCATCTGCTTACAATAAACCTTGTCTTTCCAAACCAAATCAAAGGGAGTGCTCAGCATGCGTGAAGGTTTGATTCCTGCTGTTCTTGGAACCGTGGTTTCTGCTTCGGGTGCCGCTCTGCTTTGCAGCAGGTATAAATTCGCTGCAACCGGTATTCTAGGCTTCGGACTGGCTCATATGGTGCTTGGTGCGATTGACCTGGTGGAACATCGGTAAACGATTTGGAAGGCAAGATTCTCACGGCTGTCCTTTCAGTTCAATGACTGAGGAGGACAGCTTATTTGTGCTATTGCCCTCCTATTTGTATACAAAAAAAGAAACCGTTGCTTGGCAAATGGACGAATGACAGACCATTAACCAAGAACGGTTTCTTTAAGTTTATTCACCAGGTTGGACTTCATCCGACAATGAACTAGGAGGATGGAATTCCTACGCAACACCGCCTATCATAGCCTACTTTTGCTTGTTCCCTTTTCCCGAAGAGATAAACCAGTAAGCCATGCCTACAAACAACCCGCCGCCAATGATATTCCCCAGCGTGACCGGCACCATGTTGCTGATCCAGCCGCCGATGGATACCGTCTCGGGATGTCCCGGCAATATCGTCGCCAGCGTCAGAAGCGACATGTTCGCTACGCTATGCTCATACCCTGTCGCAATGAAGGCAAACAGGCACCACCATATTAAAATCAGTTTCGTTGTTTCTCCTTTGGCCCGAATTCCCATCCACAGGGCCAGACATACAAGCCAGTTACATAATATGCCTCTAAAAAACAGCTCCATGAACGGATCGTTCATTTTCTTGGCCGCTGCCGTGAAGATGAGATGATCGGGCGGCAGCCCTTTGAACAGGCCGGAAGCATAAACCAGATAGCTGAGCAGGATCGCTCCCGCCAAATTGCCGATAAACACAAAGCCCCAGTTCTTCAGCGTGTCCCCCATCGTCGTTCGTTTGGATAACGTGCTTATCGTAAAAAACATATGATTTCCGGTGAACAGCTCTGAACCGGCAAACACAACCAACGTGAGCGCAATCCCGAATGCGGCTCCCATGACGAGGGACTGGAAAGGCGAACCGGCGGCTGCCAGCGGCGCGCCCAGCTTAAAGATTAATACGATCCCAATGCCGACATAAGCACCGGCCAGCATGGCCGATACCATGTAGCGCAGCAAGTTGTTGTTCATCTGCTCTTTTTTCGCGACCGCGGCATTGACGACGGCTTCCACATCATTGTTAAACATGGGTTACCACCTCTTGGTTTCGTCTGTTGATGCTTATTACGGCCTTATACACCTACCTCAACCTTTCCATCCACGGCGCGAACCGGATATATCCGAACTTGGCCCTTATCCGGAGCCTGCACAAGCCCTGTCGAAAGCTCGATTTTCCAATCGTATAACGGATCGTAAATGTAATGCCCGGATACGATGGCTTCGGCTAACGGACCTCCTTTGGGATGCGGGCTTTTATTCTCGAGAGCAAACCATTGATGATCCGAGGTTCGGAAGACGGCAATCTCCCGGTCACCGATCTGGACCACCCTTCCGAGTTGCGACAGAAATTCATGTTCATTCCCTACCGTGATATAAGTTCCGGTTTCCATAATGCGCAGCCTCCACTTCTCTTGTTCGATTCCTATCCAAGCAATAAGCTCTCTATAATCCGGCAGCCAAGGGGGGAATCGTTCTCCCCCTCGATTACTTGCTGCCGACCGGTCTTGCGTCCTGGAACAGCGTATTGCGCAGCTTATCGTCGTTCAGCACTTTCTTCCACGGATCTTCGACTTGCTGCAGGGCCAGCTCTATTCTTTCCACCAGCTCCTTACGCTGTTTAGCATCATCAAGGACTGCCGCACGGA
>NZ_AEXS01000162.1:0-21977 GCF_000204455.1 Paenibacillus sp. HGF5
GTTGCTCCCGTGGCTCCTGTTGCCCGGTTACCCCTGTTGCTCCTGTTACCCCCGTTGCACCCGTGGCTCCTGTTACCCCGGTGGCTCCTGTTGCTCCTGTCACTCCTGCCGCTCCTGTTGCTCCCGTTGCTCCTGTTGCTCCTGTAACTCCCGTTACCCCTGCTACTCCAGTGGCTCCGGTAGATCCCGTTGCCCCGGTTACTCCTGTAGCTCCGGTTGCACCCCTTGCACCCGTTGCTCCCGTTGCTCCTGTTGCTCCTGTCGATCCTGTCACACCCGTCAATCCCGTCGCTCCGGTTGCTCCTATCTCGCCTGTCATTCCCGCTGCACCTGTTACTCCTACCGCTCCCGCCGCTCCTCTTGCACCTGCTGCACCCGTCGCTCCCGTTGACCCCGCTGCACCAGGAACACCCGGTACTCCTTGGGGACCTGCGGCTCCTGTTTCACCCGTCGGTCCCGTTAGATCTTGTACATTTTCAGCGAAATCCTGCATCATCATACTTTGAACGCTTTCGGCACTTATTCTTGAAACAGATAACAAAGAAAACAACAACCCATTCCGATCAGTTGTCGGTATATCCAAAGTTGTTACCGTTTCTCCAAGCATATTGGTATAATTCATCAATCGATCATTCACTTGCATAGGAGACGCGCCTTCCACCAGTGATGCTATTACGTCCTGAGGCGCTGTCTGCAAAGCTTCCCGCTGCGCTGCTGAAGCCCCCAATAGGGACAATTGTTGATTGATGTCTTCAAAAACAACTCCTAATCTATTCGCGGATTCCATCCCTGGATTCGTCACTGCGTCCGCAATATATAACGGGAGATTATCGACCAAGTTGTGTAATGGGATCAAATCCATTCTTTCTTGTGCATAACCCCATCTGTTGAGAGAACTGCTAATTTCAAGAACGGATGATCTAATCAATCTTCCTATTCCGATGCGCTCGGCATAAGAAAGGATAAGTACTGCAAAAAAGTTTATTCGATCTATAATTTCTCTGCTATTGTTCATATTAGAAATAACCAATACTTGTTCAGCGGCCATACGAATAAATCGCTTTTCGCTTCTAGAGAGTGACATATTGGAAGACAACAATTTTTGGATCCGTTGAACTTGTCTTTTTAGCCGAATGAAGTTTTCATTTACCGGTTGCTCAATGAATATGCGGACAAGTACTCTCAACTGGCGAAACGACCAAACCAGGCGGCTCAACCAAAGCTCTCTTAACCTCGTTCGCCTGGGCACTGTTTTTCGTGAAGTCGTGCACTTCAATTTGCCGCGATTTCCTCTCCGTGGGGAATCCAATATGCTTCACTCCTCGTTCTGCTTCTCTGGACTCAGCAAACACCCATATCTGCAGACTATTCACTGGGCGAACAATAGGTTCGAAATCTCACAGTTGAGCCGCAACAAAAAAAGAGAAGGCCCATTTACGAGAAGCCCTCTCTTTTCGTCATCCAAGTTATTCGTTTCATTTTCCCTTGCCGCTTTGGGCACGTAATTTCTCAAGATACGTCTTATCCTGTTTCGAAAGCTCCAGTCCCTCCAACAATTCAGGGCGTCTTTCCCATGTCCGTTTAAGCGCTTGTTCACGGCGCCATACATCGATATTCGCATGATGACCGCTTAGCAAAATATCCGGCACCTTCCAGCCGCGAAACTCCGCCGGACGTGTATAGTGCGGGTATTCCAGCAGGCCTGTACTGAATGAATCCGTCACCGCCGAGGTTTCATTCCCAAGTACACCCGGCAGCAATCGGACGACGGAATCGATGACCACCATGGCCGGCAGCTCTCCGCCGGTAAGCACGTAATCTCCGATGGATAACTCATCCGTCACGAGAAACTCGCGGATTCGTTCATCGTAACCTTCGTAATGCCCGCATATAAACACCAGATGCTCTTCTTGAGACAACTCTTCCGCCTTCTTCTGCGTAAAAGTCTCTCCTTGCGGGCACATCAGAATGACTCGCGGAGGTTTGGCTGCGCCGGTGATTTCAGCCGAAATCTCTCCGGCAGGATGAGCTCCCTCACCATGATTCGAAATCTCATTCGGATTCGAAGCGAGGATGTCCTCTACCGCAGCAAAAATCGGGTCCGGTTTTAACACCATTCCGCCACCGCCTCCATATGGCGTATCATCGACTTGCCCATGCTTGTTCCCGGCATACTGGCGGAAATTGATGGCATTCAGGTTCACGATTTCTTTCTCGGCCGCTTTACCCAGAATACTCGAATGGAACACGCCATCAAACATTTCGGGAAACAGCGTCAACACATCAATCCGCATGGACTATAACAACCCTTCCATCAGATGCACGCGGACAAGCTTCGATTCCTTGTCGACATCCAGCACGACATCCGGTATGGCCGGGAGAAGAATTTCTTTTCCCTTAGGCGTTTTGACAACCCATACGTCATTGGCGCCTGGCGTCAAAATCTCGGAAATCGTGCCAAGCTCCTCAGCCGGTTCCTCATCCGTCATCACCTTGCAACCAATGATCTCGTGGAAATAGTACTCGTTCTCCGGAAGCTCCTCCTGAAGATCCTCGGTGATTTTCAGCAGCGAGCCCTTATATTTTTCAGCCTCGTTAATCCCATGAAGCTCCTTGAATTTCAGGACATACATGTTTTTATGAAAGCGGGATGTTTCGACCGTTACTTCAATCTTATTCCCTTTGTCGGGAACGATATACAGCTTGCTCTTCGCGGCAAAACGCTGGTCGGCAAAATCCGTATGCGGCATGACCTTAACTTCGCCGCGAATGCCGTGCGTGTTCACGATTTTGCCTACGGTATACAACTTTTCAGACATGGTCTTCCTCCTGCATCACTTAATGAACGTTCCAAGCTGGTATGACCGGCTGATTTCTTCAGCATGTACGAAAAAGGGCTAGGACATGCATCCTAACCCCCTTTCGTATATTTTAAGAAATGATATCAACGGTCACCCGTTTATCCATTTTAACTGCCGCCGATGTAACGACTGTACGCAATGATTTGGCGATACGCCCTTGTTTGCCTATGA
Source organism: Paenibacillus sp. HGF5 (assembly GCF_000204455.1). NCBI lineage: Bacteria > Bacillati > Bacillota > Bacilli > Caryophanales > Paenibacillaceae > Paenibacillus > Paenibacillus sp. HGF5. Next base: position 3,033 of record NZ_AEXS01000162.1, read on the forward strand.
CCTTCCCGACATCGTCAGGATGCACGTACAGTTCATATACAATCAAGTGCTCCTTCTCAACGGTTTTCACAGTCACATCTTCTGGATGATCCACTAAAGCCTTAGCAATAACGCGAACTAATTCTTCCATAGATAACCCTCGCGATCAGTCTTATTTCTGATGCTTCAGCTCATGAAACTTCTTCATTACGCCCGCTTTGCTAAGCAAGTTGCGAACCGTGTCAGATGCTTGCGCACCATTTTGAAGCCAGTTCAGTGCTTTCTCTTCATCGATCTTAACTTCAGCCGGTTGAGCAACCGGATTGTAATAACCGATTTCCTCGATAAAACGGCCGTCACGTGGGGAACGGGAATCAGAAACCACCACGCGGTAGAAAGGAGCCTTGTGAGCACCCATGCGTTTCAGACGAATACGTACTGCCATTTGAAAATTCACCTCCTTCAAAAAATGTCCATTCGATATAACCGGGGCTTAACGGAACGGAAACTTCATGCCTTTTCCGCCGGTCAGGCCCTTCAGCTGCTTCAAAGCCTTGTTCTTTCCGCCTTTAGGACCCATCATATCCGAGAATTGCTTCATCACACGGCGCATTTCGTCAAACTGCTTGATGAGCCGGTTCACTTCAGCCAGCGAGGTTCCGCTGCCTGCCGCAATCCGTTTACGACGGTTGTGATTGATGATATCAGGCTGCTGCTTCTCCGCCGTTGTCATGGAGTGGACAATTGCCTCGATGCGTCCCATCTGCTTCTCGTCAACCTTGAGATCCTTGGCTTGCTTCATCTTGCCCATGCCGGGAATCATATCCATCAGCTGATCCAGAGGACCGAGTTTCTTCACCTGATCCATCTGCTCCAGGAAATCCTCGAACGTAAATTCGGCATTGCGCATCTTACGTTCCATTTCCTTGGCCTTGTCCGCATCAATGTTCGATTGTGCTTTCTCGATAAGAGACAGCATATCGCCCATGCCGAGGATCCGCGATGCCATCCGTTCCGGATGGAACGGCTCGAGCGCATCAATCTTCTCCCCGAGCGCCGCAAATTTAATCGGACATCCGGTAACGGCCTTAACCGAGAGGGCAGCACCGCCTCGGGTGTCACCGTCCAGCTTTGTCAGCACGACGCCCGTGAGCGTCAGCTGCTGGTTGAAGCTTTCCGCGACATTCACCGCATCCTGACCTGTCATCGCATCAACGACAAGCAGGACTTCATCAGGATTCACCACGCTGTGGATCTGCTTCAATTCTTCCATCAGCTCTTCATCGACGTGCAGCCGGCCGGCGGTATCGATAATGACATAATCGTGGCCGTTATCTTTGGCATGCTGCAGGCCCTGCTTCGCGATTTCAACCGGGCTTGTCTTGTCTCCTAAGGAGAATACCGGCACATTGATCTGATTGCCGAGCACTTCGAGCTGCTTGATCGCAGCGGGACGATAGATGTCGCCTGCCACGAGCAGCGGTCGGCTGTTCTGCTTCTGAAGCAGCTTAGCCAGCTTGCCCGAGGTCGTTGTCTTACCGGCACCTTGCAAACCGGCCATCATAATGACCGTCGGCGGCTTATTGCTCTTCGCCAGTTTGGCTTGGCTTCCCCCCATCAACTCCGTCAGCTCTTTGTTAACGATGTCGATGATCACCATGCCGGGCGTAAAGCTGTCCATCACTTCCTTGCCGATGGCCTTCTCTTTTACTTTGGATACGAAATCCTTAACCACTTTGAAGTTAACGTCGGCTTCCAGAAGCGCGAGTCTAACTTCACGCATGGCGGCTGTTACATCTTCTTCGGACACCTTGCCTTTACCACGAAGCTTGCTGAACACATTCTGTAGTCTGCTGGTCAATCCTTCAAACGCCATATCCGCCACCTCCGTTCATACTTAATCCCATACTTTTAATCGTTCGACCATATCGGTCATTACATGCTTATCATGTTCGTCCAGGTCGCTAGTCTCCACCATTTCCCGAAACTTATCCAGCTCTCGGACACGCGCCTCATGCTTGCTCAGGAGCCCCAGCTTCTCTTCATAAGACTCGAGCACCTGCTCTGCGCGCTTAATATGCTCATAGACGGCCTGACGACTAATCTCAAATTCGCCGGCGATTTCACCCAGGGAAAAATCGTCATGGAAATAATATTTCAAAAAGGTCTGCTGTTTCTCTGTCAGCAGCTGCTCATAGAAATCGAACAGCAAATTGATCCGGTTCGTCTTCTCGAGCCGATTCTCCTGACTCATTTAAGGGCACCCCCTCGTCAAGGAAAAACACTTTACAGTTCGCTTAACGAACCTTATCATACATAAAACGAAGAAGGATGTCAAGCCATTTCCCTTGTCATCCTTCATCATGTGCAGAAAGCCGTCTTCCCAGCGGTTCAACCGATAGGCAGAAGGTAAATCAGTATCGCAAAAAAGTGGAGAACCGAGCCTGCCAGCACAAACAAATGCCAGATGGCATGATGGTACGGGAAACCTCTCCATACATAGAAAATGGTACCCAGCGTGTACAGCACGCCGCCAAGAACAAGCAAATTCATGCCTTGAGGCGCGACTACCGCCGTTAACGGATTCCAGGCAATGACGATCAGCCAGCCCATCGCAATGTAGAAAATCGTGGAGAGGAACAGAAACTTTTTGACAAAAAACGCTTTAAATACGACGCCGAACAGCGCGATGCCCCATACGATTCCGAAGAGACTCCAGCCCAGCGGCCCCCGGATGGCGACCAACAGGAATGGCGTATATGTCCCCGCGATAAACAAATAAATGGAAGAGTGGTCCATGAACTCAAAGAAATCCTTGGCTTTCCCGTCCCTCAAGCCGTGAACGAGCGTAGAGCTCAAATACAGCAGAAGCATCGTGGATCCGTAGATCGTAAAGCTCACAACATGCCAGGCCGTGCCCTTCAAGCTTGAAAAAACGATCAGGAGCACCAGCGCGGCAACGCTTAACGCGGCTCCTATGCCATGCGTTATTGCGTTCGCTATCTCTTCTCTGCGCGGATAAGTGTAAGTATTGGCCATAACAGTATCCTTTCGCTTGAAATCTTATAGAGGTTTTTCAAAAAGCCATCATCTACCTTCATCCAACTGAAGCGTTTTGAATAAACGCACATCGGAAGTTTAAGCTTCGGTGCTGAACACCTGACTTTCTGAACCCGACTTATACTTCATTATAAGCTCTGCCGGCATGCAAAATCCAGCGGACCCCCATATCGGCTTCTTTGGGGTAGGGACGCGTTCCGAACACAACAAGAACCTTCTTGGAATTCACGAACCTTCACTCTCCCTCTTTTTATATGAAAAGACAGGATTGAAAACGTCATATTTTAAGCAATATATGGGAAGCTGATAGATTCGTTCCGGCCAGGGGAAAGCTTGTAGAAATCAACCATTTTTCAGCGATTCGGCGCATTCGTCCAATTCTATGAAGCTAGCAACGCATATATTATCCCGAGTACAAAAGAAAGGAGGAAACCTCTTGGCTGTCATCATTTATCCGAGAACGATGAACTGGTCGTACATGAAACAGAGACCGCAGCAGCTTATGGCGCAATTGGGCTCGCTTGGTCATCAGGTTTTCTTCGAAAACCTGGCCCCGCTCGATAACGAGTTCAAAGAAATTGAACCGAATGTGTATCTGTTCACCGATACCAAAACGTTTCTGCACAAAAAGCTGCCTGCCCTCCGCAAAAAACATCCCATTGTCGTCTGGACCACCTGGTCTAAGCTCCGGACGCGCATTTCCACGCTTTTCAAGCCCGATATTACGATCTACGACTGCTGTGACGAATTTCCGCATTGGGCTAAATATGAACCGAAAATGATTGATGAGGCGGACCATGTCGTGTGTACCGCAGAGGTGATCCACACCCGGTTGTCCCTGGCTTATCCGGATAAACCGCTCACCCTGATCCCGAATGGAGCTGATTCTTCATTTTTTCATATTCCATTCAGCGAAAGACCCGCCGATCTCCCTCCGGGTCCTGTTGTTGCTTATATCGGAGCCTGGGCTTATTGGGTGGACCATGAGCTGTTCGCTAAGGCCGCCCTCCGGTTTCCGAACGTCCAGTTCGTTTCCATTGGTGCTCCTTACGGCAGCTCCGGCGATTATTCGAAGCTTCAGAACGTGCATATTCTCGGGGAAAAGCCGCACCAAGAGCTGAAGCGTTACCTTACTCATATCGACGTTGCATTGATTCCCTTCCAGTACCATCCGATTACGCTCGCTACCAATCCGGTCAAAGCATACGAGTATATGGCTTCCGGCGTCCGGGTGCTGTCAACGGCGCTGCCGGAATGCATTGCCATGGAGCCGCACGTCACCACAGCGACGACCCATGATGATTTCCTGAGCAAGCTGGCAGCCATGCTGGATCGCCCGGATACGGCAGAGCATAAGCTCGCCCGCATAGCCTTCGCCAGAGAGAACCGCTGGGTTGAACGCGGATTGAAAGCCGATCAAGTGATCCGGCAAGCCATCATGAACAAAAGCATGAATGCCCAGTGATCCCTTACGCCATGATTCGTACGCAGCCGTTCGGCTATAGGTCCACCGATGCCGCATCTTATCGTGAGCGGGTCATTCAGGAAGTCTCAGGAACAGACCGCGAGTGGATTTTATGGAGCTGCAGCTTGTCGTTTACCCATCGGGCATCGTCGGCTCTGATCCCAATGCCGCTTCATATTCCGGACCATATCGTCTGTATATGTATGAGCGGTGCCCCGATCTATTGGAGAAGAGCCTGGCTTCTTGCCGCCCTCGCCGGCTGGAATGACAGGCTACCCGCTGCCAGATTTCTGCCTTATGATCTCCTGCCAGTCGATTCCAGCCTAACGTTACACCTGGAAGCGGCGCATAACCCACCGTATCAAAAGGAACTGGAGTATATTCTCCCCATACTGTCTGCAACACGGAGGCTAGATAGCGCCGCTGACCCCGAAGGGGCTTTATCCTCCAAATCGTCTCAGCAGCCAGAAGTCTCCATTCTCATGAGCATTCATAACATGAAGGACACTTTAGGCTGGAGCATTCGTTCCGTACTGGCGCAAACGAACGAAAACTGGGAGCTGTTAATCGGCGATGACGGCTCGGAGGACGAAAGCCTGAAGGAAGCCTGCGCTTTTCATGACGGCCGAATACGGGTGACAGCAGAATCGCGTAACCGAGGAAAGGCGATCATGATGAATCGGCTGCTTACGGAAGCAAAAGGTCACTATATTCTGGAATTGGACGGGGATGATTGGCTGGCACCCGATGCGGTTGCTCTCCTATCCGATGCGCTTGACAAAAATCCGGACGGGCTGATCGCCACGGGCAGATACGGATGTTGGGAACGAACCCGGCAGCTCGGTCCGTTATGGAGAAGGAATGTTGACTCCGGCAAGCTATATTCGATATACTCTCCGTCCTTCAATCGATCGCATGAACACGGCCACCCGCTCGTTCCCCGAATGTACCGCAAATCTTCCCTGGTCGCCGTTGGCGGCTGGCGAAATCGCGAGGATCGTTTCGGACGCATCTTCGAAGATATCGATGTGACCGCACGCGTTCTTAAACAAAGTTCGCCGATCATGGTGGATGCGCTGTTGTATCATCGCGTCATTTATGGCGGCAGCACCAGCCAACGAAGCAGCAGCCTCTTCGAAGCCTGGTATAAGCAATCCATGCAGGGTTAGCGCTTGAAAAGGAGGTGATACGTCATGCATATTGCCGCTTCCGGCTACTACGGAATGGGAAACTTCGGCGATGATTTGTTTCTTCACACCCTTCGGCAAGTATTCCACGAACACCACGTCTATCCTTGGAATTCCCGATTGGATCCCGGTCAGACGGATGCCTTTATCATCGGCGGTGGCGATTTGATCACACCTTACTCGTTCAATTCGTATTACTTCCCTTCGCAGCTCAAAGGACAACCTACCTGGGTTTACGGCGTCGGCATCGTCGATGCCTACCCGGAACACACCTGGCCTGAAGAGCAGGTATCCGCCTACCGGGAGATGATCTCCCAGGCAAAACGCGCGGTGTTCCGGGATGAACGATCGTCGGCCATCGCCAAGCGGGCTGGCTTTCACCGAAACGTCGAAACGGCCCCAGATATGGTATTCGGCTACCGTCAGCCCGACATCCCGGTAAAACGATTCTCGAATCGTCCAACGATTGGCGTTGTTGTGTTTTCCTATGAATCGTTCCCGATGGATAATATGACCAAATTGCTGGGCCATCTTGTCGCAGTAGGCTATCATGCCGTCCTTATTCCGGTCATTCATCATCCGGGGAACGCGTATTCCGATTACAACACATGCCTACAATTACAGCAGAAGGTAAGGGAGCTAACACCCGGTGCTTCCATTGAAACGCTGCCGTTTCTCATGGATATTGAGCTCACCTACCGTTTCATACAATCCGTGGACTATCTGATCTCGTTCAAGCTTCATCCATCGCTGGCCGCTTTACGCGGAGGCAAACCCGTACTGGCGCTCAGCACCATGGGCAAAGTGCACAGCCTGCTGAGCTCTTTTCATCTAGGCCAATACTTTACGGATTACCGTCAGCCGCTTGATGTGCTGGTGGATAAAACCGAGAGCTTCCTAAAATACGGCCCTGGTCACGTGCAGCAGATGATGCCGCTGATCCGGGCAGCCGAGAAAAAAAGCACAGCCTCGCTCCTCGATTTAAAGGATCACATCGAAGAGCACAACCGTTGGTAATACAGAAAGGAGAATGAGCATGTGTTGCTTCCTGTTCTGCAGAAAGCTTGCCGGACGAGTAAAAAAACTAACGCGGCAGGTCGAGCTTCTAAGCCAGGAAACCAGTCAATTAACCGATAGAGTGGAATCCCTGGAGAGCCAGGTGCTCACGGGGCTAACTATTAATCCGGAACTGACTCAGTATTTCGAAGTCCGCACCGGTCAACAGGTTCGAGTAAGCACAACGTTTGTCACCTTGGAGGGGATCGTTTTGGCCACCGCCGAAGACGGCGTTCAGCTTCGTGAAGCATCCGGTGACCTTGTGCTGATTCCGTTCGCCAATATTACTTCCGTTCAGTAATTCCCTTAGGGATCTGAAGATCGGATTCAAACTTTCATTTACGGCAAGGAGGTTAACCGATATGCGCTACGTGGATTGGCTGCAAGGATTTATCGGCTCGGAAACCGAAGTAACGGTGTCGGGAGATGTCATCATCGGCACGCTGAACGAAGTGGGCGAGGGAACCATCACCTTAAAAGTACCGCCGATCATCTATGGCCCGCCAACCGATACCGCCATCATCCCGCTTCGCTCGATTGAATTCGTTCGAATCGTCTCTTCATAAGAATATGTATGCATGGCTCTTGGACCGAACAGAACATGAAAAAGGACCGAAAGTAAGTCTTTCGGTCCTTTTCATATACCTGCTCGCTTTCGCTAGACAAGAGTTTAGCCTTGTTGTTCTGCAGCATTCTCTTCTTCTTTGATTAAACCCGCAAAGAGAGCATGCACAAACTGCTCCGAATCGAAGGTCTGGAGATCGCCCATCTTCTCTCCCAAGCCCACCAGCTTCACCGGCAAATTCAGCTCTTGACGAATCGCGATGACGATTCCGCCCTTAGCCGTACCATCGAGCTTGGTTAACACGAGGCCGGTCACGCCGCTCTTCTCGCCGAACAGTTTCGCCTGGCTCAACGCATTCTGTCCCGTCGTCGCGTCAAGGACCATCAGCACCTCGTGCGGGGCACTTGGAATTTCGCGTTGAATGACGCGGAAGATTTTGTTCAGCTCTTCCATCAGATTCGTTTTGTTCTGAAGGCGTCCCGCCGTATCGCAGAGCAGGACATCCGCCTGCCGCTGCTTGGCAGCTTGAACCGCATCAAACATGACGGCTGCCGGGTCTGAGCCGGGCTGCTGTTTAATGACTTCTACGCCAACCCGCTCTCCCCATACCTCCAGCTGCTCGATCGCACCCGCCCGGAACGTGTCTCCTGCTGCGAGCAAAACCTTCTTGCCCTCCTGCTTGTAACGATGCGCCAGCTTGCCAATCGTTGTTGTCTTGCCGACTCCGTTAACGCCCACGAACAGGATGACCGTTATTCCGTCCGGATTCTCCCGCAGCTCGTTGCTGCTGTCATCACGGAGAAGTCCCATCAGCTTCTCGGACAATACCGGCTGCAAATCGGCAGCGTCCTCGATCCGCCGTTTCTTCACCTCGGCACGAAGATCGTCCATCAGATCCATCACCGTATTGACGCCGACGTCAGCGCCAATCAGAATCTCTTCCAATTCCTCGTAGAACTCCTCATCGATCTTTTTCCGGCGAATCACCAGGTCCGATACTTTCTCGATAAACCCCTTCCGGGTTTTCTCCAACCCGTCGCGGAACTGTTTTGTTACGTTTTCCGTTTTGCTGGAAATGCTCTCTTTTAACCTCTTAAAAAAGCTCATACGTACCTCCATGTCGTTATGTTAAATTAGGCAATCTCCGCTTCCTCATTCTCAAGCTTGACGGATACCAGCTTCGACACGCCGCCTTCCTCCATCGTGACGCCGTACAGCACGTCCGCCTCTTCCATCGTTCCTTTGCGGTGGGTGACCACAATAAACTGCGTTTGTTCAGAGAATTCGCGCAGATACTGGGCAAATCGGACCACGTTCGCTTCATCTAGCGCCGCTTCGACTTCGTCCAGCACGCAGAACGGAACCGGCTTCACCTGCAAAATGGCAAACAGCAGCGCCATAGCCGTTAATGCACGTTCTCCGCCGGAGAGCAGCTGCAGATTCTGCAGCTTCTTGCCTGGAGGCTGGGCAACGATATCGATCCCCGTCTCAAGCAAACGTTCCGGATCGATCAGGATCAGGTCGGCTCGTCCTCCTCCGAACAGCTTCGTAAACACCGTGCCGAACTCGCGCCGGATGGCATCGAAGGTCTGCTTGAAGCGCTTGGACATTTCATCGTCCATTTCCTTAATGACTTGGTAGAGCGTCGTTTTTGCTTCCACCAGATCCGCCTTCTGCTCGCTCAGGAAGAGGTATCTCTCATTGACGCGCTGGTATTCTTCAATGGCCCCGAGATTGACGTCCCCCAGGGAAGTGATCGACCGCTTCAAATCACGCACTTCGTTCTGAGCGGCCGTGATGTCTTCCGGAATCGGATACCGCTGCTTGGCAAGCTCGTAGCTCAGCTCATAGTCCTCGCTTAACTTCTTCAATATATTTTCAAGCTCCACATCGAGCCGGTTTACCCCAATCTCGGTCTGGCGCAGCTGATCATCCACGGACCGCAGCTGGGTGCGCTGTTCCTTGGTTTCGCTCTCTTCCAGCTCCAGCTTCCGGCTTAGCGCGGTGCGTGCCGCCCGTTTGAATTCGAGCTGCTGCGTGGCTTCTTCCTTCTTCAGCTTGTACTGGTTCAGATCCTCGATCTGCTTCACGCTCTCGCTTTCGTTCTGACTTAAGTCTGCTTGAACGGAGGCCAGCATCGTGCGGTTCTGCTTCTGTTCCTTCTCATGGTTGTCAACATCCGATTGCAGGCGTTTCAGCTGCTCCTCCAGCGAGAAGGTTTCCTGATCCAGCTTTCCTTCGCGAACCTTGAGGGTTGTCAGCTGGCTCTGAAGCTCTTCCTTGGCCGATTCATTTGCTTTTCGGGCAAACTCTGCCGCTTGGATCGCCAGATGGGTGGACTTCTCTTCTTCCTCCAGCTCAGACAGCAGCTTCTGTGCGCGTTCACGGCTTTGCTGAATTTCCTTGGCTTCCTTCTCTTGACTGCTCTTCTCTTCGCCTGCAAGCTCGGCTTGCTCAAGAACGTGACGCAGCTCATGCTCCAGCTGCTTGCGGTCGCCCGCAGCCTGCTGTTCCTCGATCCGTTTGTCGTCTCCGGCTTTGCGAAGCTCGTCCAGCTTATCCTGAGATTCAATCATTTGATTCCGAACGCCTTCAATGCCCTGCTGGAGCTTCTCCAGCTGCTTCTCCGTTTCCGAAATTTCCTGATCGAGCTGTTCCAGCTGCCGTTTGCGTCCCAGCAGGCTGCTTGTCTTTTTATGCTGACTGCCGCCCGTCATGGAGCCGCCTGCATTGACGACGTCTCCCTCTAGGGTGACTACGCGGAATCGATAGGAGAATCGGGCCGCGATCTTATTCGCTTGCTCCAGGGTCTCGGCGATAACGACATTGCCGAGCAGACTGCCGACGATGTTGCTGTATCTGGAATCATACTTCACCAGCTCGGAGCCAAACCCTACGAACCCGGCCTCCCCTTCCGCCAAGTGCCGGTCGGATGCCGATACGTTCCTTGGACGAATAACGTCCAAAGGCAGAAATGTAGCACGGCCTAACTGGCGCTGCTTCAGGAAGGAAATCGCCTGCCTCGACACGGATTCGTTCTCCATGACGATATGCTGAACCGACGCGCCAAGGGCGGTCTCCATCGCAAGCTCCAGCTTCTCCGGCACGCGAATAAGCTCGGCCACCGCACCATGGACGCCATGGAGCACGGATTTGCGCGAAGCCTTCAGCACTTCCTTAACGCCCAGCATAAATCCGTCAAAATCGTCCTGAAGCTCTTTCATGGTATCCCGGCGGGATATTTGCGCTTCCCGCTTCTGCTCCCATTTCCGAAGGGCTCCCTGCGTCTCCTCCTGCAGTTTCTGCAGGGACTGATACCGCTCGCTTTCGCTGATGTAACCGCTGCGAAGGTCCGCAATTTCTTTGCCGAAACGTTCAATGCTTCGATCAATGCTATCTTTGCGACGGAGCAGATCTTCTTTCAGGGCTTCCCATTTGCCGGATTCCTCCTGCGCCCGGTTCATCCGCCGGTCGAGTGCCTCCTGCTGCTGGTCGGCATACCGGATTTCATTCCGCGCCTGCGCCATTTGGTTCATAAGCTCCAGCAAATTCCCCTTCAAGCTCTCTTCCTGCTGCTGGCTGATACCGCCGGTTACGCCAACCAGCTTTGCTTCTTCCGCCGACAGCTGATCCCGAACCTGGGTAAGCTCCTGCTGCAGATCCTGCAGCTTGCTCTTCATTCTCGCGAGCTCGCCTACACGCTCTTCCAGACGATGATCGCCCGAGTGCAAGCTTTCTTCCAGCTGCTCGCGCGTACGTTCCAGGTTGCGGCGGCGTTCCTTGAGCACCTCGCCATAACCCTCGCTCTTCTCGAACAGCTCACTGAACTGAAGCAGCTGACTTTGCAGATCCTCAACTTCCTGCTCCAGCTGGCGCAGGGCCGATCGGTCACTCTCCAGCTTGGCATCATGCGCGGAAACTACGGTGGATAAGGCAAGCTGCTCTTCCTTCAGCTGTTCCAGCTTGGCATTGGCCTCGCTCCATGAGGTATGTATCTGTTCGATCTGATACACGTACAGCGAAATTTCCTTGTGCTTCAGCTCCTCCCGGAGCTCCTTGTAGCGAATCGCCTTCTCGGACTGCTCTTTGAGCGGTCCGATCTGGTCCTCCAGCTCGGTGACCAAATCATGGATGCGAAGCAGATTTTGCTCCGTTTCATCCAGCTTGCGCACAGACTCTTTTTTACGAGACTTATATTTAACGATCCCGGAAGCTTCCTCAAAAATCCCCCGGCGATCTTCTGATCGTGTACTCAGAATTTCCTCAATGCGGCCTTGTCCAATGATGGAATAGGCTTCTTTGCCGATCCCGGTGTCCATGAACAGCTCCGTAATATCCTTCAACCGGCAGGACTGCCTGTTAATGAAATACTCGCTGTCCCCGCTGCGGTGCACCCGTCTGGTTACGGTCACCTCGTTAAAATCCAGCGGCAGCACATGGTCCTCATTGTCCAGCGTAAGGGAAACCTCCCCATAGTTGACCGCTTTACGCGCATCGCTTCCGGCAAAGATAATGTCCTCCATCTTGCCTCCGCGGAGGGATTTAGCGCTTTGCTCGCCAAGCACCCAGCGGATCCCGTCGGAAATATTGCTCTTGCCGCTGCCATTCGGACCTACAACGGCCGTGATTCCCCGGACAAACTCCATCTCCGTCTTGTCGGCAAACGATTTAAATCCTGCTAACTCGATCCGTTTCAAAAACATATTCGAACTATCACCTCTCCTGCTATTGTACCACAAGTAGAATCGGCTTCACCGCCGTCTTTGGACGAGGTCCATCAACGTTATAAGCAGCTGTCCCCTTAAACAAAAGACAGACAACGAAAAGAGCAAAAAACAGTCATCCTATCCGGGTCCGGTTATCCGCTTGACTGCTCTTTGCTCTTTGTTTGTCATCACATCAGCGAAGCTTTAGGCATCCGCACGTTTCAGCTGCTTTAAGGCTACCGCCGCTGCCTGCTGCTCGGCTTCTTTCTTGGATCTGCCGCTTCCGCGTCCAAGACATTCGCTTCCCATGTATACCTCCGAGACAAACTCCCGCTCATGCGCCGGTCCTCGCTCTTCTACGATACGATATTCCAGTGCGCCCATGCCGTGATGCTGGGTCAGTTCCTGAAGCTCGGTCTTATAATCGCTCATCTGCGGTCGACCGTTGACGGTCACCGTAGGGAAGACGTGGTCGCTCAAAAACCGGCGTACCGCTTCCAATCCCTGATCCAAATAAAGCGCCCCCACAAATGATTCGAATACGTCCGCAAGAAGAGCCGGGCGGGTTCGACCGCCCGTCATTTCCTCTCCTTTGCCTAGCAGAACGTAACGTCCAAAGTCCAGACTTACAGCGAATTGCACCAGGGAAGGCTCGCATACGATAGCGGCCCGCAGCTTGGTTAATTCGCCTTCCGGACGGTCCGGAAAAAGGTTGTACAAGAATTCGCTGACCGTCAGTTCCAGAACGGCGTCTCCGAGAAATTCAAGTCGCTCGTTGTCCTGGCTCTGACTGAAGCGATGCTCGTTTACATAAGATGCGTGGGTAAAGGCCTGCTTCAGCAGCATTGCATTGCGAAACTGGATTTGAAGTTTATGCTGTAACTGCTTCAGATCTCCACTCAACACACTGTCCCCTTACTCGGCGTATTTTTTCAGGATAATCGTGGCATTATGCCCGCCAAACCCGAACGAATTGGACATCACTACATCCAAATCGGCTTTACGCGGGTGATTCGGTACGTAATCCAGATCGCACTCCGGATCCTGATCCTCCAGGTTAATCGTCGGTGCAATGGTCTGGTTCTTCAAGCTCAATCCGCAGATAACCGCCTCGACACCGCCGGCGGCCCCAAGCAAGTGACCTGTCATCGACTTGGTCGAGCTCACGGCCACTTTGTATGCATGGTCGCCAAGAGCCATCTTTACGGCCTTCGTTTCCGAGCGGTCACCCACCGGCGTAGAAGTCCCGTGAGCATTAATGTAATCCACGTCTTCCGGCGCAATGCCTGCGTCGCGGATCGCCATCTTCATACAGCGGGCTGCCCCGTCCGGATCCGGCTCGGTAATGTGATGGGCATCGGCGCTAAGGCCGTAACCAATCACCTCGGCATAAATCTTGGCTCCGCGTTTCAACGCGTGCTCAAGGGATTCGATGACGAGCACGCCGGCACCTTCACCCATGACAAAACCGTCGCGGCCGGTATCGAATGGCCGGCTGGCCTTCTCCGGCTCGTCATTGCGGGTCGACATTGCGCGCATAGCGCAGAAACCAGCCATCCCCGTCGGACGAATGGTCGCCTCCGCCCCGCCGCAGATCATGACGTCGGCATCGCCGCGCTGAATCAGGCGATAGGAATCGCCGATCGAATGCGTTCCGGTAGCACAAGCCGTCACTTGGGTGGTGTTCGGCCCTTTGGCTCCCAGATTGATGGACATCTGCCCTGAGGCCATGTTGGCGATCATCATCGGAATAAAGAAGGGGCTTACACGTTTCGGGCCTTTTTCCAGCAGGATGTTATGCTGATCCTCCCAGGTTCCCAAACCGCCGATACCCGATCCGATGGAAACGCCGACCCGCTCTGCATCGGCATTCACGCCGATATCAAGACCGCTGTCCTCCAGCGCCTTCGAACCGGCTGCCACAGCTAGCTGCACAAATCGGTCCATCTTGCGGGCTTCCTTGCGGTCCATGTAATCCTCCGGGTTGAAATCCTTCATGGACGCAGCGATCTGCGTGGTGTAATCACTCACGTCAAACGCTTCGATGCGGGATACGCCGGACTTGCCTTTCATCAAACTGTTCCAGAATGTATCAAGATCTTGACCAAGCGAGGTCATGACTCCCATTCCTGTTACAACGACTCTTTGTTTCAAACAGACTCACCTCTATATGGACTGCCCGTCCATCTATGAAACCGTAAGGACTCAAAATGAACCAAGGCAGTAATAATCTATCACTTGTTAGAACTAAAGCTTTGATTGAATGTGGAGAAGTCCCGCCTTGCTAAAGAACGGGACTTAACTGTAATGACTTAGGTATGAGATTGTATGTAGTTTACAACTTCACCTACGGTCGTAATTTTCTCCGCATCTTCATCAGAGATCTCCATATCAAACTCATCTTCCAACTCCATCACCAATTCAACTACATCGAGAGAATCAGCTCCAAGGTCGTCTTTGAAAGATGCTTCTAATGTTACGTCGGCTTCGTCAACACCCAGGCGGTCGATAACGATGCGTTTTACGCGTTCCAATACATCGGACATCCGGCTCACCTCCTCTTGGTCATTATACGAGATATGACTTCAAATTGCCATAGAAGGCATTTGAAAACGATTTAGCGCCCGGCGCGTCAAGCGCCGGAACAGCAGCGGCTCTACATGTACATGCCGCCATCCACATGCAGCACCTGTCCAGTCATATAAGACGCGCTGGAAGATGCTAGGAAAGTCACCACGCCGGCAATCTCTTCCGGCTGGCCTAAACGGGCCAGCGGAATTCCGCCAAGCAGGCCTTCGCGCATGTCCTCGGGAAGTTCACGAGTCATGTCGGTATCGATAAATCCTGGCGCTACCGCATTTACCGTAATGCCACGGGAAGCCAGCTCCCTCGCGGCTGATTTGGTCAGACCGATGACGCCGGCTTTGGCCGCGACATAATTGGCCTGTCCCGGATTGCCAAGCGCTCCGACAACGGAGGATATGTTGATAATGCGTCCATAGCGCTGCTTCATCATGGGACGCGTCACCGCTTTGAGGCAATTGAATACCCCTTTCAGATTCGTTTCGATCACCTGATCGAACTCCTCTTCCTTCATGCGCATGATTAGATTATCTCTAGTAATCCCTGCATTATTCACCAAGATATCAATTCGACCAAAAGTCTCTAACACCTGCTTAACCATCGCATCGGCTTCCTCGGTCCGTCCGACGTTGGATTTAACCGCGATCGCCGAAACGCCCTTTGCACGAATCGCCTCCACAACCTCGGTTGCGGCCGCTTCGCTTCCTGCATAATTGACAGCAACGTTCGCGCCCAGATCGGCAAGTGCGAGAGCAATGCTCCGGCCGATTCCTCGGGAAGCACCCGTAACAAGCGCAGTCTGTCCTTTTAGAGCTTCACTCATACCTATTCCTCCTTTCCAGAGTGATCCGGTTGACATCAAAAGCTGTTTAAACAACCGTCTCCAAACTGTTGACGCTCTCCAGACTATTCACATTCATGACTTTGACGGATTTGTCAATTTTCTTGATCAAACCGCTGAGAACACTGCCGGGGCCAATCTCGACGAAGGTGTCCACGCCTTGAGCGATCATCCACTCCACGCTGTCATGCCACAGCACAGGGGAATAGACCTGCTCCACCAGCAAACCGCGGATGGCAGCGGCATCTTCCACCGGACGGGCCGTCACGTTGGCAACCACCGGTACGGAAGGTGCGTTGAACGAAGCCTGCGCCAGTTTGCCGGCCAGACGCTCTGCCGCCTCCTTCATTAAGGAAGAATGGAAGGGGCCACTGACTTCCAGCGGGATGGCCCGCTTGCCGCCGGCTTCCTTGACTCTTTCTGCAGCAGCTGCAACGCCTTGAGCCGAACCGGAGATGACGATTTGCCCCGGGCAGTTCATGTTCGCAAGCTCTACGACATGCCCCTCTGCCGAAATGCCCTTGCACAGCTCGGCCAGGGCCTCCCGGTCTGCGCCGAGAACGGCTGCCATGGCGCCTTGTCCTCCCGGAACGGCAGCTTCCATGTATTCGCCGCGTGTTCTAACGATCGACACGGCTTCTTCGAACGAGAGCACGCCTGCGCATACAAGCGCACTGTACTCGCCGAGGGAATGGCCCGCAACGTAATCCGGCACGATTCCTTTGCCGCGAACGGCTTCCAGATAAGCCATGCTGGTTGCGAGCAGAGCCGGCTGCGTATTGACGGTTTGCTTCAAATCTTCATCAGGGCCATTAAAAATAATGGAGCTGAGCGGAAATCCAAGCTGAGCATCCGCGGTTAGAAATAGATCGCGTGCGGAAGGAACCGCATCATAGGCGTCTTTTCCCATTCCGACGGACTGAGCGCCCTGACCCGGAAATATAAATGCTGTTTTACCCAAAATCGTTGGCTCCCTTCTCTTCTTTCACTAGTCCTGTTAAATCCATTCGGTTTACCAGATGAGTACGGAAGAACCCCATGTCAATCCGCCGCCAAAACCAACCATCAGCACCTTGTCCCCTTCTTTCAGGCGGCCGGACTCCTGGGCTTCAACGAGCGCCAGCGGCACGGAAGCGGCCGAGGTGTTGGCATACTTGTCAACATTGATGACGACCTTCTCCTCCGGAAGCTCCAATCGCTCCATGGCCGACTTGATAATCCGGATGTTCGCTTGATGAGGAACGAATAAATCAATATCCTTTTTGTCGATGCCTGCTTTGGATAGGACGGCTTCCGTGGCAGTGCCCATGACCCGCACCGCAAACTTGAACACTTCGCGGCCGTTCATGTAAATGTAGTGTTTGTTGGTGTTAATCGTTTCAGCGGACGCAGGCAATCTCGAGCCGCCTGCCTCGATATACAGATGGGCCCCGCCCGCGCCTTCCGCGCCCAGATCAAACGCCTGGAATCCGCGGCCTTCCGGCACTTCGCCTACGATCGCCGCTCCGGCGCCGTCACCGAACAGGACGCAGGTGTTGCGGTCGGTATAGTCGGTAATCCGGGACAAGCAGTCCACCCCGATGACCAGGGCGTTGTTGTACATGCCCGTTTTCACGAAGTTGGTGGCAGTGGCCAGGCCGTATACAAATCCCGAGCAGGCCGCGGACAGGTCAAATGCCGCTGCTTTCTTGGCTCCAAGCCGATCCTGGAGCAAACAAGCGGTCGATGGAAAGAACATATCCGGCGTAATGGTCGCCACAATAATCAATTCCAGATCCTCAGCCTGCATGCCGGCGGATTTCAACGCATTCACAGCAGCGTGATAAGCCAAATCCGAAGTCGCTTCGTTCGGCGCGGCAATATGCCGCTCGCGGATCCCCGTCATCGAGACGATCCATTCGTCGCTAGTATCTACCATTTTCTCTAAATCGCTATTGGATAAAATCTTTTCAGGCACGTATTTGCCTGTGCCAATAATACCGACCGGACGCAAATTGTTCATTTCCTCACTCACTTCCCGCTGATTTCATTCGAAATACTCTCTACCAACCGGTTCTGCAGTGCCGTTCGGGCTTGACGAACCCCATTCTTGATGGCGTTCGCATCCGACGAACCGTGGCTCTTGACAACCAGGCCGCCCAGACCAAGCAGCGGCGCACCGCCATGCTCCTTATAATCGAGCGTCGATTTCAGGCTGCGAAGCTCCGGCATCATCAATGCGGCAGCCATCTTGGTCTTAAGGGACTTGCCGAACTGCTCCTTCAACAGCGAAAAGAGTGCACCGGCTGTTCCTTCAATCGACTTTAACAGAATATTGCCCGAGAACCCGTCGCAGACAAGTACGTCGCAAACGCCGTTCATGACATCGCGCGACTCCACATTGCCAACAAAATGAATAGGCAATTCCTCAAGCAACGGATACGCGTGTTTCGTCAATTCGTTGCCCTTGCCCGGCTCGGTGCCGACATTTAACAGCCCGACGCGAGGTTTGGCGATACCGTGCACCTTCTCGCGATACAGGCTGCCCATCAGCGCATACTGCTGCAAATGTTCCGGCTTCGAGTCCATATTCGCTCCGAGGTCCAAGGCGAGCATCCCCTTGCCGTCGAGCGTAGGAATCATTGGGGCAAGCGCGGGGCGCTCAATCCCTTTCATCCTGCCCACGACGAGCAATCCGGTCGTCATGAGCGCTCCCGTGTTGCCCGCCGAGATCATGGCATCCGCTTCGCCTTCCCGAATCATCCGCCCCGCCACGACCATCGACGCATCCTTCTTCCGGCGAACGGCCTTAACCGGCTCATCCTCCGCTTCAATGACTTCGCTCGCATGAACCACCTTCAGATTGGACGGCTTGTCCTTCAGAAAGGCTCCAATCTGGGCCTCATCCCCGACGAGGATGATCTCGGTGTCGCTCCATTCCCGTGCGGCAATCAGCGCGCCGTCGACGTTGCTCTGGGGGGCATTGTCCCCGCCCATCGCATCAACCACAATTCTCATGCCAAATTTCCTCCTTCACTTATGTCATTCCCCTGCAGATCGGTAGATTACGAAATTCCCCTGAAACACCATTTCATCAGCGACATAAGTAAACACTTCCACCTTGGCCTTCCCCTTCTGGCCGGCAATGGACCTGACGTAGGCTTTGGCAATGCATTTCTCGCCGAGGCGCACCTGTCTCAAAAACCGTATATCCGCTGAAGACGTCAATGCGATTTCTTCATTGATCACGGCAATGGCAAGCGAATTGGCCTGAGCGAACACATAATGTCCGCGGGCAATCCGCGTTTTGCTGAATACATGTTCCTCGCGGATTTCAAATATCGATATTCCGCTCTTGTCCAACTGCAGGTCAACGACATCCCCGATCACCTCTTCGAGCGACAAGGAACGAACCTGGTCATAGGAATGCTCCGCCATCTGCTTCATTCGCTCACGGAGCTCCGGGATGCCCAGTTCCATACGGTCAAGGCGTATCGTTTGAATGCTTACTTTAAGCTGGCGAG
>NZ_AEXS01000161.1:0-39768 GCF_000204455.1 Paenibacillus sp. HGF5
AAAAATAGGCCTATACAATGTATTTTGTAGTATTTTAGCAAATTATAGATGGAGGATTGCAGATGTTGAAGTTCAGGACACTATGTGCGCCTATACTCCTGGCTGTCTCTTTGTTCGTAGGAGCTGGCAGCGCTTTCGCCGGGGTTACTTTTCGGGATATTGATAACCATTGGGCAAAAACGACCATCGAATGGGGCGTCGACAAGGGGATTGTCAACGGCTATGCCAACGGAATGTTCATGCCTAATCAGAATGTGACCGAGGCCGAATTCATCCGCATGCTGGTTGTCGGCATTACGGGCAAGGACCTGCAGGAGAACTATTTGACCGAACTATGGTCGGATAAATATTATCATTTTCTGCATTTCAAGAACTACCCTGTACACGGATTCGCTGACAAAACCAAGCGCAGCCAATACATAACGCGGGCCCATGTGGCCGAGCTGATATCCAGCGCCGACGGCGTGAACTACGGCGGGAATCAGGCCATTCAATACGTTCTGGGCAAGAAGTACGCGCAGGGCCGGATCAAAGGTGAAAATACGATTGAAGGCTATGTAGGCAGCGGCACCATCACGCGCGCCGAAGTGCTGCAGCTGATCAAAAACCTGACCGATCGCGGAATGTCGAACCTGTACGACCGCCCTACCGCGCCAAGCGCGGAGGCCATGCTGCCGAAGCTGCCAACGCCTTGGGACGTTTACCGGGACGAGATGTACCTCGTGATCCGCCAGAAGGTATTTCCGAAGTACAGCGGCTACCGCATCTATGACGACGGATCGAATAAAATCGTCATGACCAGCACGAAGCAAACCGGCGAGACGGATTACGCCGTGTCCGTTCAATTCGAGCCGCAGATTATGCAATTCAGCGGAATCGCGCTTTCCAATGCCGCCGATAAAACGCAGCGCGGCATGCTGATCGAACTCCTCCAGCTGTATGGCTTCCAGGTCGATTCCGCCTTCCTCGCGAAGATAGACTCCGCGGAGAAGAACAAGAAGGTGATCGAGCTGAAGGTCAGCGGCAAAACACTCGTTATCGATCCGCTCGTGGCAAGCCCCGCCGGGCATGTCCATATCTACTATAAGTGGTGGGACGGATCTCGGGCCTAATTCAGGAAACTCGACTGCGCTGCAACCGAACAAAAAGCCCTGACGCAAATCGTCAGGGCTTTTTCATTTATATATCGGCTTCTACGCTTTCGCTTCCGTGGAGATATTCCAGTTCACGCCGTATTTGTCAGCCACGATGCCGTATGCCGGGCTCCAGAACGTCTCCTGAAGCGGCATAACCACTTGACCGCCCTCCCGCAGCGCTTCATATATCCGCTTGGCCTGTTCGGCCTGATCGGTCATGATACAGATCTGAACCTGATTGCTGGATTGAACCGGTTGACCGGGAAACGTATCGGAGAACATCAAATCCGTCTCTCCTACCTTCAGCAAAGCGTGGGAAATGCGATCCCTCGCGCTTTCCGGCAGCGGAAAATCAGGGTTCGCCGGCATCTCGCCGAAGGTCTGAACCATGATGACCTGGGCGTCCAGCGCCTTCTCATAGAACTGAATAGCTTCCTTAGCATTCCCGTCCATCACGAGATATGGATTCATTCGAAGTGCCATATGATCGTCAACCACCTTATTTTTATATTTACAACACGCTACTCCTATTATCTCCCAACAGGATCACTTTAGCAAAATATGAGGCATTTTCGGTTGAAGGACCGTAATGGTTATTCCTCATTCCATCCATACAGGATCTTGAAGTCCGCCGTGACCTCCATCGCTTCATCCAGCATTTGTCCGATGGCTTCGGGCGAAGCGCTCCAAGATAACGGCGTCATGCGAATCAGTTGTTTCATCTGATCGTTATCCAAGACGACTCGATACTGCACCCGCTCGGCATCGATTTGCTCAAAGTGGCGGCTGAATAGCTCTATTGTGCTGTCATTGGAGTAATTCTCCTTGCCTGTCCCCGTATAGAACAAGGTTCTAAGCTCCTGCAAATACAGGCGGTCCGGGATTACCTTCACCAAGGTCCCGCCACTCGCAAGCAGCCGCCTGAACTCCGAATAATTGGACGGGGACAGGATGTTCAGGATGTAATCGAACTGTTGGTCGGCAAACGGGCTCCGGGACAAATCGGCCACGCACCATATAGAGTCCGGGGATGTCTTGGCGGCCATAACGATGCCCTCTTTGGCAATATCCATGCCCACGCCGAGAACATCCGGCACCAAAGGGTGCTCCCGAAGCTTATGTCCGATGGCGGATAGATGGGAGCCCTCCCCGCAGCCTGCATCAAGCAGCTTTACAGGCTTCACGGATTCCCGGGTCTTCAGCTCCTGGATCAGGCGATTCGTTACCGCTTCTACCATGGGGCCGAAGAAGCCGCTGCCGCTGATCGTGTTTCGGGCCTCAAACAAAGCCTTATCATATTTGGTTTTGGATGAATGGTTCAGCAGGTTTACGTATCCCTGTCTGGATATATCATAGCAATGCCTGTTCTCGCATTCCAGGCTGGCCATTCGTTCTACCTTCATGGCACCGCCGCAGATCGGGCATTGAAACATCTTCTCGTGTATCGAAAGTTTTTGTGCTTTTTTTAACAATTTTTCGTTGTTGGACACAGCAAATCACCCTTTCATTCGATTGAACGCAATGAAAAAGGTACAGATAAATAAACTCAAGCCGCAGTTGTCAAAAAAAAGGGCCGAGCCTACTTGGATCTGTACCTCACATTAGCGTAAACGAATGAAATGGATCATGAAAAAACACGCTCCTGACATCAATTTAGGCAAGATAAATGCCCTAATTCAATTCTAACACGCGAGCACAGAATGTAAACCTCCGGGACAAGCGTCCGGTTCAGCAAAATATATCAAAAATAATCTCCCTCTATAGACTATGATGAGTGCTTGGGACTCTATCCACCTCCTCGCTTTAAAAGACAAATATTAAATTCAAAATGACATATATATATTGCAAAAAGACGTAAATACTATTACAATGCATGTATCCAGAAAATCTCAAGAACGTATCTCTAACCAAAAGGAAGGAATGATGAGCTTGAATTGGTTTAAGAAAAACCCGGTTGAGGATGAGCGTATCGTCAACTTGAAGAACAAGTTATATAAAGAGGTGTATACCTTGATCATGATCATTTGCAGCATTTCCGTCATCATCAAATCTTTTGCGCTGCCGAGAACGGAATCCGTCTGGCTGGAAATGCTGATCATGCTGGGAGGAAGCTTATATTTCGGGATACGCAGCGTGGCGCTGGGGATTTACTCGGATGAAGTGGAGGTCCATGACCAGCGGAGCAAAATTTCGTTCAGCACACGTACGGTGATATGGGGGCTCGTTATCGGTGTCGCACTTGCTCTTTTTTTCGGTATCCGCAGCGCGGTTCTGTTTGGCAATGACAACAGCGCGACCGAGCTCAAATATTTCTTTAGCGTTTTCCTCGTCTCACTGATCATCTACATCCCGCTCTTTGTTGGGGTGAATTGGTTGATCCACTACGGCGCCAACAAGGTAAGCCAGAAAATGTCGCAGAACGATCCATTCGACTCGTAGAAAGGGATATAGGGGGACTGCCGCATGAAAAACATCAAATTGAAGATGGCCCGCGTCGAGAAGGATTTATCGCAGGAAGAGCTGGCCCAGATCGTCGGTGTCTCCAGGCAGACCATCGGCCTGATCGAGCTGGGGAAATATAATCCGTCCCTCAGCCTGTGCGTTGCCATATGCAAGGCATTATCGCGTACGCTGAACGATCTGTTCTGGGAAGAGGACTAGGGTAGGCCTGCATTTCAATTCACTAACGCCGCCAGACCATAATTGCGACCAGGTTAAGGAGGTGATGCCAACGCTTCAAGGCAAGAAATAATAACCAATCATCATAATAAGGAGTGACCTAATCTATCATGCCATTACATAAAGCTAGAAAAGCATTCACCGTGTTTCTGCTCACCGCTTCCCTATTGGGGACGACCTTCATCTCTGAAGGAAAAACATATGCTTCTGCCGCCGATCCCATTCAAGGGCAGGTTACGGAGATTAAGACTGCACGAACGTCGGATGAAAAAATTGCCGAGTGGGAGAATTGGGCCAAAGACCATGTATATCGACTGGATACGATTCACCCGGCCAACACAGCCAACGGCACTAACCAGTATAAGGATCTGGCTATGCTGAAGCCCTTGCTGCATGACAAACGTTTTGTGTTCCTAGGGGAGAGCTCCCACGGGGTTGGCGAGTTCAATCTGGCGAAGACCCGTTTAATCCAGTTCCTGCATCAGGAGATGGGGTACAACGTTCTGGCCTTTGAGAGCGGTCTTGGCAACAGCTCTTTGGCTTACGGTAGGGTCGGACAGCAGAGCGCGGAACAAACGATGAAGGATTCCATCTTCGGCGTCTGGTGGTCCAAGGAGATTATGCCGTTGTTCGACTACATTAAAACAGCACAACAGAGCAAGCAGCCGCTCGTGCTGACCGGTTTTGACATGCAGCTGCAGCATCCGCTGTTGGACGGACAATGGCTGAAGGATCAAGCCATGGCTAAGCGTCTATCGGAAGCTGAGAAGAAACTGTCCGACTACTCTCTTGGTACGGATCTGGACGCTTACCGCAAAGAGAAACATCAGCTGATTCAAGTATACATGGATGCTCTGGAATCCTTAAAGACGGAGACAAACGAAGCTCATCTGAAACAGCTGTACCCGGATAACCCCAAACTGTCCATGCTGCTCAAGCGGAGCCTGAACGACCGGATTCGGGTAGCCCGGGAATACGTGGAGCTCTCCATTCAATCAACGCTTGGCATGGAAAGCGGTGATTATGCTCCGTTCCTGGAATCGATGGAATGGCGGGACCAAGCGATGCATGACAATCTCATGTGGCTGGCAACCGAAGTATACCCGACGGAAAAATTCATCGTGTGGGGACATAACGACCACATCCGTAAAGCCCAAACCGAGGTGATGGGTACGCCATATCCGGTGACTTTAATGGGAGAGAAACTCTCGGATGAAATGAAAAAATACAGTTACGTGCTTGGCCTGTATCCGGCCAGCGGCCAAACCGCGGATAATATGGGAAATGTGCATGACGTTCTGCCGGCTGAGCCGGGCTCCATTGAATCGATCCTCTCGGCCTCAGGCTCGCCGTATACCTTCGTTGACCTGCGTTACCAAAAACGCGAGGCAGGCAGCTCGTGGATGTTCGAGCCGCGTTTTGCCTATAGCTGGGGGATGATTCCGGAAAGCTTAATCGCCCGGGACCAGTACGACGGTATTCTGCTGATCGATGACGTAAACCCGCCCCAATATATGAGATCCTCGGCTTCATCCAAGGCTTCTGTGCCTGCTGAAGAATAAGGTGTTATCATTCCTTGTTGTCATATAAGAATCTTTCATAGGTTGAGATGACAAGCATCCTCTGATGGTCTGCTCCAAGAGTCCGGAAGCAACGAACTCTTGGAAAGGATCGAACGGGGATGCTTTTTATCTTACGCTCAGTTCCGCATGGTTATTTTATCGAGATGTTCCCCGAGGAGGTTTTGAGCTTCACCTCATGCTCCCCGTCACCGGTGCGCCCTTCCGTCTTACGGTTGCTCTCGTTCCTGTCCTGTATCGGAACGGCAATGGACCTCCGTCCGCTCCCGGAATGCAGCACCCATGTCGCATCAGGCGCCTCTTCATCGAGCTGTATGTTCACGTTTCCGCTTGTCGCCGATACATCCACATCGTTGTTCAAACGGGCGAACGAAAGGGAGATATTCCCGCTTTTACCCTTCACCTGAAGGCTGTGATTTTGCAAGCCGGTTCCCGTTACCTTGCCGGAAGAACCGTCAATTTCGACCTTCCCTGCATAATCCGCAGGAATTTTCACGCGAAGCTGCGGCATCCGGCCGATATTCAACATCCGAGTGATATCGTTATCTAAAGAAATCTTCACCCGATTATCTTTTTGATCGACAACGGCTCCTGCGGAACTGCCGCTTCGGAGCAGCGAAACCTCCAATGCTTCCACATCCGCTGTCTCCACGAACAAGGTCGTGCTGCCATGGTCGATCTCCAGCACTTCGGCCTCCTCAAGCGTTACGCGTTGGAGCTCCTCTTCTTCATCCCTCGAACCGCATGCACTGAGCAAGAACATGCCGAGGATCCATAGGATAACAGCTGGTGCATATCGTTTCATTGCTTTACCTCCACCCTTTTTCAACATTGAAGTCATTGTACAGGATGACGCCGCGTCACTTTCAAGCGATTTTTCAAGTTTGGTAAACAACAGGAAAAAAGACACCGCCATGTGGCAGTGCCTCCTGCTAGTTCAAGGCAGGGACCCTATGGTTGTCCATCTTTTTGGTCGTACCACGATAAAGTTGGACGGGTTGGAGGGTATCCGTGCTGCTCCCTAAACTGCTTACGCACTTCGGTAAAGTCATGCCAGCTCTTCCCGCTCCCCGGATGATTGGCATGATGTACGATGCAGCGAAACGCATCCTCCACGCAAGGATCCACCCAGATACCGCTGCTTGCTTCCATCCGGTCCGTTAAAGAGGCAGCGTCTTCATCCTTGATATCTTCCAATGCGAAATACCCCAACTGGACTACGCGTTCAGCCACTTTCGGTCCGATCGAAGGAACCGTCTGAAACTGTGCCAGTCCCCGGATATATTGGGCGCGGCTATCCGAAACACCAAGCACGCCGGACAATAACTCGATATCCATTTGCGCAATATCGATGAGCTTCATTTTGTTTGACAGCAGCTTCGCCAACTCCTCGCCAGTTAACGGCAGCTTCGGCGATTTTCTCGGTACATGCCGCTGCATCCTTCTCACCCCTGTTCTCACTCTGCATACATACCTGACGTTTAATATAGATCGAACATATTTACTTCATAGCCTTGGGCTTTCAGGTAATTGAACATTTGCGCCCGATGATGCTGGGCATGCGTGACGATTTCAATCAGCCACTTGGCTTGGGTTGAACCGTGCTCCAAATAGAAGGGTCTCGTTGTCTTCTGCATAAATTCTTCATCCGTCAGCCCATTCATGTAGGATTTTACATCGGCAAGTCCCTTTGTCATCCAAGAGATCAGCTTGTCCTTGTCCGTGCCGTCAGCGGCGATGCTTGCCTCCAGTTCCCGGATCTCCGCTTCGCTCTTCTCTTGCAGAATCAACAGGTCCGTCGCAGGCACCGAAACCAGATGATGCACGAGTTCCTGCAGCGATCTCATATTGTGGGCAGGCCTGTAATCCCAATGCGCTTCTGTAATTTTGCCGATCAGATTCGAACTGGTACGAACGATAAGCTCCAGCTCTTCGAACAACAGCTGCTTCATTTCATGCAATTGATTCACGTTTCATCACTCCATTTATTAGTTATGAGGGGCTCTGGGTTCTACGGTAAGTATAGCGTATAATAGTGACAACTATTGTCATAGTCATCCAACGATTCGGAGCTGATCCTATGTCCAAATCCAAACGTCTCATCGAGCTGATGATGACCGTTAACCGAATGCGAAAATTCACCGTACGAGAACTGGCCGATCAATTCGGCGTATCGTCTCGCACGATCTTGAGGGACCTGCAGGAGCTCAGCGAACTGGGGGTTCCCCTCTATTCCGAGGTAGGACCGCACGGCGGCTACCAGGTGCTGAAAGAACGGGTTCTTCCGCCGATCGCCTTCAGCGAGGAAGAAGCCGTCGCGATGTTTTTTGCCAGCCACGCCCTGCGTCACTATCTATTTCTTCCCTTTGAAGCCGAGTCCTCTACCGCACTTCAGAAATTTTATTATTACATGCCCGGGGATGTGCGCGACCGGATTGACCAAATGAAGAACCGTGTGGATTTTCTGACGCATACCAGACAGCAGAAGGCTGAATCTCTCGGGGCTCTGCTGGATGCCGCCGTCGACCAGCGGGTCGTTACGGTGTTATACGAGAGCAGGGACGGCTATGCCGCGCGAAGCATCCAGCCCGTGGGCATCTATGCAAGCAACGGCTTCTGGTATTGTCCCGCTTATTGTTTTCTGCGCGATGATTTCCGCCTGTTCCGCTGCGACCGCATGCAGTCCGTGGCTGAGGATGCAACCGGCATCGAGCCGCGGGATCACCGGCACATTCATCTGGGGAACTGGAGGGAATACGGGACGGAGAAATCGGTCTATGTCCGGATGGTCGTGGATTTGAGCCGGGAAGGCGCTCAGCGCTGCGAATCTGAGTTATGTCCTGTCCCCCATATTGCTAAGCGGACGGATGGAAGCGGACGGCTTGATCAGAACGTTCCTGCCAGCGAGCTTTTGTATTTTGCTAAATTTTTTATCGGATTAGGAAATGAAGCCACCGTGAAGGAGCCGCAGGAGCTGGTGGACCTTACGAAGGGCATTCTGACGGAGATGATGGCGAAGTATGGTTAGAGGCAGCTGACTCTCTTTTTGGCAAAGGGGATGGATTATTTTATCGGAATCTTGCACCAGCGTGCGTTTGACGAAAAGAACACGCCTTGTTACAATTTCATCAACAATTAGGAAAAGGATGAGGACGATGGTTCGTCGTTTGATCAGGTTTAAGAATGTCGCTACTGTATTTAGCTTCTAAGTAAACATGATCTATTCTACTTAGAAGCGAGGAAATAGAATGAAACAACATCGATTTGAACACTGGTCCGAAATCAAGTATTTGAAGGATATCGTCACAAACCCGATGATAAGCGTAGGAGAATACTCATACTATTCCGGTTATTACGATCATCATGATTTTGAAGATGGCTGCGTTAGATACCTCTGGGGGGATGCAAAATCCAGAAGGTTGTTTAATCCCATTGAAGACTATGGCTGGCATATCGATAAGTTGATTATCGGAAATTACGTATGCATCGCAAGCGGCGTCATTATTTTAATGGGTGGAAATCACAACCATCATCCGGAATGGATAACCGTGTACCCGTTTGTCGATCAGATTGAAGCTTCTTACGCGCCAAAAGGCGATACCGTCATCGAAAGCGATGCTTGGATTGGAATGAATGCCATGATTATGCCAGGTGTGACCATAGGCGAAGGCGCCATTGTTGCGGCTGGTTCGGTTGTTACTAAAGATGTCCCGCCCTACCGTATCGTAGGCGGTAACCCTGCCAAAGAAATAAAGAAACGCTTTGCGGACGAAGACATCGAAAAGTTAATGGAAATGCGATGGTACGATTGGGAACGCGAGCAAATTGAACGAGCCGCTCATATCTTCTCCAGTTCTTCCGTCCATCGATTATATGACTATTATCAAAAAGAAATAAAACCCTGCATTTAAATTTCAGATGCCTCTTATAAATAGGAATGCAAATATCCCTGCTTGAATTCAAGCAGGGATATTTTTTGTCGTGGCCTCAACCTTGCGATCATCGTTCAAACCTGTGATGATTTCAACATCTATCGATCCGCCCGGTAAACCGAACGCCCTCCCTTGACGGTCTCCAGGATGCGAAAGACCTCCTCGCGCTTCTCCAGAAGCACGAAGTCGGCCTGGGCTCCTCTCTTCAGCCCATGGCGTTCCCCTTGCCCCATGGCCTGGGCGGGCAGCACCGAAGCCATGTCCCATGCTTCCGAAAACGCGCACATTCCCGACCGAGCCAGCCGCCAAACCGCATCGGCAAGCATCATGGCCGAGCCGGCCAGCAGCTCGGGCTTGCGGGCGAGATGCAGTCGGCCTTCGGGAGTCAAGACGACATGACCGCCGATGTGGGTCTCGTATTCGCCTGGCGGCATTCCGCTTAAATAGACGGCATCGCTGACCAGCACCGCTTTGGATTGCTTGGCGCGGAGCATCACCTTGATGACCGAATCCGGCAGATGGTACCCGTCCGCGATCATACCTGCCCACAGCTGATCTTGGGCAAGCTGTTCCCATATATAATTCGGATGCCGCGGCAGCGTTAGATGCGCGCCATTGCCCAGATGGGTGGACATCGTCGCTCCGGCATCCACGGCTTCCCGAATTTGCTCAGGTGTGGCAGCGGTGTGCCCGATCGATACAACGACTCCCGATTCGGCGCACGCCCGGATAAAACCCGCAGCTTCCGGCCACTCCGGCGATAGGGTCACGATCCGAATCCGGTTCCCCGATGCCGCCTGCCATCTCGTAAACAATGCCCAGTCCGGCGCCTTGATGTACCGGGAATCATGGGCTCCCCTTGGCCCCTCCTCCGGAGAAAGAAAGGGGCCTTCCAAATGAATCCCGCCTATGGACGAACCGACCGCTTCATCCTCCAGGCAAGCCGCGTCGATAACCCGCAGCAGCTGTTCGATTTCTTCGTCTCCGTTGGTAATGACGGTGGGGTAGAACAGGGTAAGACCCTTCTCCCATAACCGCCGGGTTGCCTGGATGACCGTATCCGTTGTAAGCGGCAGCGAATTGAAGTCATATCCGTAACCGCCGTTAATCTGAAGATCGATCAATCCGGGAGCAACCCATATCTCCTCGTCCGCGCCGCGTGGAAGGACTCGCTCGATCCGGCCGTCCGGATTCCATGCCAGCTCCATCGGCTCGCCTGTTGCATAATGGCGGCCTGCCCGAACCCGTTCGTGGCTATCCATTCCGTATTTCCCCATACGACTCCAGATCGACGTACAGCGTGCAATCCGGATGCCGCCGAAGAATGCTGGCAGGACAAGCCTCGCTTATCTCCCCTTGCAGCGTCCGCTGCACCGCTGCCCGCTTGCTTGCGCCCGGCACGACGCAGAACAGATGGGCACCCGACATTAACGCCGGAACGGTGAGCGTAAGCGCGTATGCCGGAACCTCCTCCAAGCTCGCAAAACAGCCGTCATTCACCTGCTGAAGGCGGCAAGCCTCGTCCAGCTTGACCCGTTTCACCCATAAAGGGTCGGCAAAATCGGCAACAGGCGGATCGTTGAAGGCGATATGCCCGTTCTCGCCAATGCCCAGGACCACCATATCGATCGGGGCGGCGGCGACCAGTCGGCTGTATCTATCGCACTCTGCTTCAGGATCATTCAAACCGTCGATCAGATGCACCTCTCCCGGAGATACCCGATCAAACAGCCGCCGGGATAAAAAGTTCCCGAACCGCTGCGGGGCCGAAGGGGGGAGGCCGATGTATTCATCCATATGAAATGCGGTTACCCGGCTCCAGTCCAGTCCTTCCGCTTGAACCAGCGCGGCCAGGCACTCATTCTGGGACGGGGCGGCCGCAAAGACGATGCGAATGCGCTCTTTCTCGGCCAGCAGGCGCTGCATGGTCTCGAGGATATCGGCGGCCGCCGCTGTCCCCATCGCTTCGCGCTGGTCATAAACGCGGACCTTCAGTTGATCTTGAACGTTTTCAAGAACAGGCTTGATGTTTCGCTCAGTCCTCATAAAGTCACCTCCATCCCTTACAACGCCGGCGTACCGGTCAGCAATTGAATTTCCTTGCGCTGCCTGGAAGCCTCGTAGGTACCGAGAATGATTTCCAGAGAATGCCGGCCGTCCTCCCCAGTGACGATAGGCTCGCGGCCTTCGCGAACGGCAAGCGCCATATCTTGAATTTGCAGGCGGTGGCCGTCAGGAATAACTTTGAACGCATCGAATTCAGGCAGCTGAACTTGTTCGCCATCGATTTCAAGCGATACGATCGCATCTTCTTCCATGACAAGCACGCCCTTCTCTCCATGAATGACCAGCCGCTGGCCTTTGCCGTCGCAGGCCGTCGTCGTGATCTCCATGACCCCGAGCGCGCCGTTCGCAAATTCAAGGGCGGCGATAACGGTATCTTCCACTTCGATATTTCGCAGCACGGCTTTGGCCTTCGCCGACAAGGATGCTACGGGCCCAACGAGCCATTGGAGCATATCCACCGTGTGTATTCCCTGATTCATCATCGCCCCGCCGCCGTCCATCGCCCAGGTCCCACGCCAGCCCGCACTGTCATAATAGGCTTGATCGCGGTAGAGCATGACATACGCCGAGCATAAACTGAGCTTCCCGAGGCGTCCTTCTTGAATGACCCTGCGGGCATACCCGGCCTGCGGGGACATGCGCCTCGGAAAGACGGTGGCGAGCAGCACCCCGCTTTCCGCACATACCTCGATCATGCGCTCGATATCGTCAAGCTTGATCGCCATCGGCTTTTCCACCAGCACATGCTTGCCCGCCCGGGCAACCATCGCCGTTTGCTCTGCATGCATGCCGCTTGGCGTGCAAATGCAGACCACTTCCACATCCTCGCGCGCCAGCAGCTCCTCCAATGTGTCGCAGACATCTCCTCCATACGTTTCAGTCAGCTTGACCGCCGATTCCCGTTTCGTATCGAACACGGCGGCAAGCACGGCTTCCTCCGTGTTCATGATGCCCTTGGCATGGATATCCGCAATAATTCCGCAGCCGATGATCCCGAATCGAACTTCCTTCGTCATATTCCCTACGCCCCCTCATTCCCGTTCTGTTTGCATCGAAGCCCGTGCTTTCTCCTATTCCCTGATCAGGATCCGTGCTCCCTCATCTGCCATCACCGTAGCCTCCGAGGCTTTGTAAATATCGTCATGCGTGATCAGGCCGGCTTCTCCCGCCACCCGATTCAGAAAATCCTGCGAAAGGGAGAACGCCGGAGCCGTCAAAGGCAAAGAGCGCAGCTCCTGATCGGTGACCACAAGCGTTACCTCATCGCTGGACAGCAAGGGATCGCCTTCCAGCCGAATTTCGGCAATGCCGCGCGTCCCCGTAATGAATAACCGGCCGTCTCCCCAAGTCCAGCTGCCGGCAGGCGTGTGCCAATCCGCGTATAGCTGTGCCGTGATCCCGCCAGCCATGAATACCTGCACGCCGGCCGCATCGTAGAAGGTCGGGTATTCAGGCAGAATATGCTTCGCCAGATAACCGGATGACGTCTCCACTTCCCGGCCCGTCAGCCACCTTAACAGGTCGAAGTCATGCACGAAGAGATCGTTGATGATGCCGCCGGACTGCTCTCTGTCAAAATGCCAGGCCGGCCGGGATTCCGGATTCAGCCGATGCGGCTTACGCATCGAGATATGGACGATGTCCCCCAATTCTCCTGCCCGAATCATCCGATGTACGGTATGCAGGGATGGACGGAAGCGCTCGGTCAGCATCATGCCTACCTCGATTCTTCCACGCTCCAGAACGCCACGCAGCCGGGTTAGCCCCGCCCGGTTCGTCACGGCAGGCTTGTCGATCATGACAGGCTTGCCGCGCAGCTCGCACAGCTCTATGACGTCCATCTTCTCATCGTTGATGGCCGCACAGCCGATGAGACTTACCCCTTCATCGCCAAGCAGCGACTCGCGATCCCCCGTCAGCTCCAGGCCGTACCGGTCGGCGAGGGTGCGGGCTAACGGCTGATTGTCCGGTTCGTATACTCCTGCACATTCGTAGCCCAGTGCCAGCATCTCCTCGATAAACATGCCGATGTGGGCATGCTGGCAGCCGATGATTCCAAATTTCCGTGCGTTCCCCGTCATCCGGTCGACACCTCCACAGCCTGCAGCCACTCCTTAATGACGAGCAAATCGTAAGCGAGCCGTTCCTTCGGCGGATAGGGAGCTGCGCATTCCAGCGTAAGCCAACCCGCATACCGCTGTTCCCGTAATCCGTTGAGCAGCCCCCCGTGATCCACTTCTCCTTCGCCAAGGCGGCACTGCAGGAAGAACTCTTCCCCGTGACGGGTCAAATTCTTGAACGTTCCCGGGGCGCCCCCTTGCCCGATCCGCCGTTCATCCTTGATGTGCACATGGAACAACCGGCTTCCAAGCTGCCGGACCGACTCTTCCCCAAATTCCGTGTCCGTGATGTACATATTTCCTGCATCATGAATCAGGCCAACCTGATCATCGCCGATCAAATCCAGCAACCGCAGTGCGCTGTCCGTTGTCTCCACCAGGCTCTGGTTGTGGATCTCCAGGACGATCCGTTTTCCTGCCGCGCGGGCTTCCTCCGCGCATTTCCGAATCCAGAAAGCCGCCTTGGCATAATGATAATCCTCCGCCAGGAAGGCATTCGGCCCTCCCTGAAAGATCCGGATCATGCCCGCCTCCAACATCACCGCGCGTTCAAGCAGGCCCATGAACTGATCATAGGCTCCGGTACATTCGGCATCCCCGCTTGTCGAGAAATTCCCCATGTAACCCGCCAATGCCGGAATCTCCAAACCGCGCCCATCCGCAAGTGCCTTCATTTCGCGAACCCGCGGAAGCGATGTCTCCGGGCTCAAATGCGGTTCGCGGCAGGCGATTTCAATGCCGTCAAAACCGAGTTCGGCCGCGATCGACATCGCTTCATGGATGCTGTAATCGATGAGTGATCCGCTGAATGCCGCTATTTTCATCTCGTCTTTCATCCTTTCGTCTGCATTTACGCCTTCTCAAGCGCTGAATACGCCGTTATTTAATCCCGGCCATATTATGGTTCTGCACAAAATATTTCTCGGCAAACAGGAATACCAGCAGGATCGGAACGAGACTGACCAAGGCCGCCGCAATCATGAGCTGTTCATTGCCGGTCCACTGTCCCGACAAGGAGAGAATGCCGATGGGCAGCGTATACTTCTCGTTCGAGGTCAAATAAATGACAGGCGTCAGAATCTCGTTCCACTTGCCCATGAACGTAAAGATCGCCAGCGTTGCCAGCGTGGGCCTGGCCATCGGAATGAAGATCCGCAGATATATCTGGAACGGATTGCAGCCCTCCATCTTGGCCGCTTCCTCATACTCTTTAGGTATATTCATGAATGCCTGCCTCATGAGGAAAATGCCAAACGGTTGGGCCAGCCATTCGATGATCCACAGCGGCGTGAGCGTATCCAGCATGTTCAGTTTGTTAAAAATGATGAAGTGCGGGATGATGATGACCACCGCCGGAATCATCATCGTCCCCAGCACCATCACGAACAGCGCGCCTTTCAGCGGAAAGCGCAGCCTGGCGAACGCATAGCCGACCATCGAGCAAGAGATTAGCGCGCCGATGACGGACAATGCGGCCACGAAGATGCTGTTTAGCGTGTAGCCGCCAATATTCCCAAGCTGGAACACCTGGGCGTAATTGGACCATTGGAATACTTCGGGAATCCAGCGGGGCGGAACCGTTGTATATTCCCTGTAGGTTTTCAATGAATTCATGAGCGCCGACAGAAACGGCACGATCATGATGAGCGAGCTGATCCCGATCAGCACGTATCCGATGCTTTTTCCCAGCAGCCTTCTTCTCATTTGAGGCTCCTCCTTCCCCCGGTGCAGTTCCGCATTTGCAGTAGTTCCATCTTGATCGCCGGATCAGTCATAATGCACCCATTTCTTTTGAGCGCGAAGCTGTACCAGCGTCAGCAGGAACAGGATCATGAACAGCACCCAGGCAATGGCGGAAGCATAGCCCATCCTCATAAACGTGAACCCTTCGCGATATAAATACAGCATCATGACCAGGCTCGAGTTATTCGGGCCTCCCGCCGAGCTGATGTCGCCCCTGCCGGTCAGCACGTAGATCTGTTCGAATGCCTGGAAGGTAGAGATCGTGCTCATGATGACAACCAGGAAGGTCGTCGGCGAGATCAATGGAACCGTAATGTACCGGAATTTGCGCAGGGCTCCTGCGCCGTCGATCTCCGCGGCTTCGTACAAATCCCCGGGAACGCTCTGAAGTCCCGCCAGATAGATGACCATGATATAACCGATCCCTTTCCAGACCGCGATGAAGACGAGCAGCGGAATGGCCAGCTTCGGGTCCTGCAGCCAGCCTTGCCCTTCCAGCCCCAGCTTGGCAAGCAGCGTATTGGCCAGGCCGAAGCGAGGATTGAATATGGCGTCGGCGACATACAGGATGACGGTCCAGGAGGAGATCACCGGGATGAAATGAGCCATCCGAAACCATTTAAGCCCTTTCAAACGCTGGTTTAGCGCGACGGCCAGCACGAGCGCGAGAAAGGTCTGGAGCGGTACGAACAGAACCGCAAAATACAGGGTATTCCACAGGGAACGCCAGAACATCGAATCCTCGGCCATGCGCCGGAAATTATCCAATCCGCTCCACTCGGGCGGATTCAGCATATCGTAATCGGAAAAGCTGAAGTACAGGGATGCGGCGAGGGGACCCGCCACAAAAATGATAAAGTGGAGAAGATAAGGGGAGGCCATAAGCAGCCCCCATCTCCCCTCATGATCCCATTTCCGTTTTCGGGCGGGCTTTCCATGCGGCATCGGATCGGCTTTGAGTGCTGCATTGTCGTTTAGCGTATTGTCCATTTCACTCCCGCCTTTCTTCCACCCTTGATTTATTTTTTATAAAAATCATCGAGGACCGCCTGAACGGCTGCGTCCGCTTCGCTTAACGCCTGATCGACGGTTGCATCGCCCAGGAAGGCTCGCTCCGCATTTTCGTTGAATTTGCCCACCCATTCTTCCCATACTGCGTTATTGTCGAGCGTTTGGGCGAACTCCAGACTGTCCAGGAAGGCCTGGCGGTTAGCCGGCTGCTCTCCCGCCTTTAGGAACACTTCGGATTCCGCTACGGATTTTTTCACGGGCACGGCTTCGCCAAGCTCGGTCCACTGCTTCTGCACATCGTCTTCCGTAGCCCAGTATTTAATCCACTCCCAGGCAGCTTGCGCCTTCTCGTCGCTCGACTTCTGGTTAATCACCCACGAGTTGGCGATGACCGGGGACACCCGCTTACCGTCAGGTCCCTTCGGCAGCAGCGTCACGTCGTAATTCAGGCCGGCTTCATTCGCTGCCTGCACCCGGGCATAAATGCCGATCCGCATGGCGGCCGATCCGCTTGGGAACACGGCGGTATTGCTCTGGAAGCTCTTCAGGTCGACCGGATCGGTAATAATGCCGCGCTGCATGCCGTCGACCATCCATTCGAACGCCTGCTTGTTCTCCGGGGAATTGATGATCGAGTTCTCCGCCTTCTCGTCAAGGGCACCGCCGCCGTAGGATTTCATCACGGAGAACCAGCCCTCGGTAATGCTGAAGAACGTAAGCCCGAACTGATTCACGCTGGCTGCGTCAAACCCGCTGTCCTCGGCCGTTTTTCCGCCGGCGTCCACCGTCAGCTTGGCTGCCGACGCTTTCAGGTCTTCCCAGGTCCATTCGTCCGTAGGATACGCTACGCCTGCTTTATCGAACAAATCCTTGTTGTAAAACAGCACGCCGACCTGAATGCCCTGCGGCACGCCCCAATAGCGTCCCTCCGCGTCCTTGTTGAAATCGAGGCCGTAGTATTCGTCGGCTTTCAGATCCTTGGCAATCCAATCGGTCAGATCCTTGGCGGCACCGCGCTGGGCATATTTCATGACGTAGACGCCGTCGGACAGCCATACGTCCGGCGCCTGGCCGGCCGCGATCTGCGTATCCAGCTTCTGATAGAACTGCCCGTAAGGGGCGCTTTGCGTCTTCACCGTAATGTTCGGATGCTTTTCCTCGAACTGCTCGATCAGCTCCTTCATCTTTGCATCGGAGCTGTCGCTCGAATAATATCCGAGCAGGATTTCTACCTTCTTATCTTCCCCGCCGCCTCCGGTGCCGGGAGATGCGGTGCCGGTCTTACCATCGCTGGCATTGCCGCATCCGCTTACAATGATGGATATCAGCAATAAGGCCGTTACCCAGCTGTAGAACCCTTTTCTCTTTTTCATAAATCCTCGCCCCCTATTAATGTTGAAATGGATTAATGAGATTGTAGTTGATAACGACCGTCAGCGCCCATGTACTTTATTAGCCCACTTGTGATTTCTTGCCGCGGCATCATGGTTTTTTATTTACAACTTGTGTTTTTTTGCTACAATGTTCCTTACATTCCCTACTTCAAAGCCAGGAAGGCGGAAGAGCGATGAACATCCAAGGCGTTTCCATCGGTAACCTGACCATTAACCAACGATTGTTCGTGCTGATCATCCTATTCATTGGCCTCCCCTTCTTTCTGCTCGGCAGCTTCTGGTACCAGTCGTCTACCGAAGCGATTGAACAGTTTGCCGCAGGCGCCAACAAGCGTATCATTGAGCAAACCAACGTCTCGCTGGATTCTTACATATCCAATCTGGAGAATTCCACCTATCCCTTTATCCATAACCCGCAGATCCAGCAATTTCTCTCGACCACGGAGCTCACTCCCTATGCCTATTTTCAGCTTGCCAAAAAAGTCGAGGACGACTTGTTCGCCCAAATGATCTACGGGAGATCGGATATCATCGGGATCTCGCTCGTCGCCGAAAACAAGCGGCAAATTACCGATTACGAAAGCGCGCCGGGACTGCTCGACATGAGCGAAATCCGCAAACGCAACCGCTCCTTTCAAGAGCAGCTGGACCAATACAACGATTTTCAAATCATCGGCCTAAGCCGGGTAGGAAACACGCCCGCCCTCACCGTCGCCCGGAAGCTCTATGACAATTCATCCTTTCTCTATAAAGGCTTATTGATCGTCGACCTCAATCTGAAGCAGATCGGAGCCATCTGCTCCAACGATTCGCTGGGCGGCTTTGACGTCTGGATAATGGGCGGCGACGGGCATATGATCTACCATCCGGATCCGAGACAGATCGGGGCCGAAGTCGAGTCCGGGCTGTTATCGCGTATTCAAAACCGGGACTCCTCCTTCTTCCGGCATCAAGACCCGGTATCGGGCACCGAGAAGATGGTCCTCCATGAACGTTCGCAGAGCACCGGCTGGACGGTTGTCGCCGATCTGCCGCTGAGCAATCTCATCGGCGGTTTAATCACCCAGCGGAACTACTCGCTTGCGGCCGCGTCGATGCTCTTGATCATCGCATTGGCGCTTGTTGGCGGGTTTTCCTTGTCCTTGACAAGGCCGCTCTCCATGCTGCAGAAGTTGATGGCCCGCGTCGAGCGGGGCGATTTCGTTCTTCCCACCCATATGAACCGGTTCCGCAACAATGAAATGACGGCCGTGTTTCAAAGCTTCTACAGCATGACGGGAGAGCTGAAGCGGTTGATCCGGGAGGTCCAGGATTCCCAGCTCAAGGAACGGGAGCTCATGATCAAGCAGAAGGAATCCGAGCTCCGCTCCATGCAGTCCCATATCAACCCGCATTTTTTGTACAATTCGCTGGAGATTATTAATTCATATGCCATCGCGGACGATCATATGGAAATCAGTCGCATGACGCGGGCGCTGGCCCATATGTTCCGCTACAATATCGGCCATGCCGGATCCGTTGTGCCGCTCCGGGAGGAAATGACGCATGTCCAGTATTATCTGGATCTTCAAAGCGCCCGGTTCCGCAAGCTCCGGATCGATATGGACGTGAACGAACGGGATCTGGATCGCGTGAACGCCGTCAGGCTGACGCTGCAGCCGATCGTGGAGAATGTGTTCATCCACGGGTACAGGGGCAAGAAGCCTTCCTACCTCGGGATAAGCTCACGCGCGGAAGCGGGTTATTATGCGATCGTGATCCGGGACAAAGGGGTGGGCATGACGGCGCAAACGCTGCGGCAGATCAGGCGAATTCTGAATTCCGGCAAGAAGCCGGAAGGCGGCATCCTGCGAAACGACGGGGACGAAACCACCAGCGGCATCGGCCTCTTGAACGTCCATCAAAGGCTCCAGCTTACCTTCGGGGACGAGTATGGACTGTACCTTGTGGAATCCGTGCCCTCGGAAGGCACGATATTTGAAATCAGACTGCCATATAGGACTAGCGAGGAGGGACTTCATGTACCGGATCATGATGATTGATGACGAATACGCCATTCATTTGAGTTTGCGAAAGCTTGTCGAGAGGTCGGGTCTTCGGATCGAGGTTGCCGGCGAAGCCGAAGACGGGGTCGAAGCCTTGGAAATGCTGGAGAACAGCCGGCCGGACATCATCGTGACCGATATTTGCATGCCTGAAATGGATGGGCTGGAATTTATCCGCCGTGTCCGGGAATCCCATGCACAGATGCATTTCATTATCCTGTCGGGCCACGACAACTTCGAATTCGCGCGTCAGGCCATGCGTTATGGTGTATCGGATTTCCTGCTGAAGCCCATCGACCCGGCCCAGTTCCATGCAACGCTGGAACGTGCCTGCAGGGAGCTGGATGAGCGGAAAGCGCGATTCTCCCGGCAGACGAAATGGACGCTTGCGCACCAGAGCCATAAAGCCAGGCTAGCCGAGCTGCTGTGGTCTGCCGAGGAGCGGGAGGCCTTGGAACAAACCCATGAGATCATGACCCTTTTTGAGACGATGGGACCGAAAGAGGTCAGCCTGTCACGGTACGCCCATATGCTGGTATCGGAACTGCTGTCTGCGCTTGAAGAACGCGGGTTGATGCTGAACATGGACACCGGCGAGGAGCAGTGGGCGCAGGATGATCCTCTTGCCTGCCGCCGCCAAACAGAGGATAAGGTCAAGGAAATGCTGGCATTGATTAAAGGCTCCAGAAATCTGGGATCCCGCCATAATATCCAAAAAGCCAAACGATACATTGAAGATAACTATGCGATGGAGGATTTGTCCTTGCAGGAGGTGGCTGATTCGGTGGGGATGTCGGTGACGTATTTAAGCCGTACCTTCAAAAGCGAAACCAATATGAACTTCGTGAAATACCTGGTGCAGGTCCGTATGGAAAAAGCGAGGGAATTGCTTGCGGAGTCTGAGCTTTCCGCTCAGGAAGCGGCCTACCGCGTCGGTTTCTCGGACTATGTCCATTTCAGCAAGACGTTCAAAAAATTTCATGGCCTCACACCTTCGGCGTACCGAAAACAGTGCAAGGCCATGAATGGAGGATGAAGCGGGCAGGAGTTTAATTAGCTTGTTCTCCCGTTCTTCCACTCCTTCGCTCTGGCGAGAAGCTGCTCAACGAACGCATTCTTCTCATCGGAGTATCGGAGCAGTGTCCGGGCTCCTTGCGAAACGATCCGCCGCTTGATCTCGCTGTAACGCTCGGCTTCCACGGCATGGGCCCGGAGGTAATCCCGGATGATGATGTTATGGTTCCAGATGTCGCCACGGTACGGCACGATATGAACGTTATAGGCGAACCTCCCTCTTTTGCGGAGGTAAATGCGGCCGGTGATCCCGGATTCGCCCAAGTTCTCGTAGCCCGCAGCGGCCAGTTTGGGGAGGATTTCATCCGTATGCCGAGCGTTCTCCACGCCCACCAGCATATCGACGATGGGTTTTGCCGTCATCCCCGGTACGGACGTGCTTCCGAAATGTTCGATCGCAGCCGTATAAGGACCGATCTCCCCGATCAAGAGCCGATGTTCGTCGTTAAACCGATCCGCCCACTGCTTGTCATAGGGCTCCAAGTGAATGGCTTCGTCAATCGTCATGAAGGAACCTCCTCCGAATTTGGTACGTGCATGCTGGTGAAGCTCCTCGAGCCAAAAGCAGCGGACTCCCGTAAAAGGGCATAGGGTACAGCTTCTAGCCAAGCTCACGTACTCACGAATGACTCCATCATGCCCTTTATGGTTTTAAATGGCAAGAGCCAATATGCTATGGTTTATGACCAAGCATGCCTTAATATCGACTTTCCACAACGGCAGGTGCAAGAACCTGCTGTACATACCTGTCGGCCTCCGCCCGAAGTGTTTCATCGCTTACCCGTTCTACGTTATAGGTCACGAAGGCAGGCAGATAATGGACCTTGCACCGGTTCAACGTGGCTTGAATAGGCCGCAGCAGCTCACTCGCGGTGTACCAATTGTCCCCGCCTGCCTGATACCCTTGTTCCAATCCTGCCGCCGTCGTGGCCAGCATGAATTCTTTGCCCTTCAGCTTGTTGCCCTCCGGTCCGAACGCCCAACCGAAGGTGAGCACGTCATCCATCCATTTCTTCAGCAGGGGCGGGCAGCTGTACCAGTAAAACGGGAATTGGAACACCACCCGCTCGTATTGAAGAAGAAGCTGCTGCTCGCGCTCGATATCGATAGTCCAATCCGGGTACTCCTTGTAAAGATCCCGGACATCTACATTTCCATTCGCATACAGCCCGTCGTGCTCCATCAGCATTCGATTCGCACGCGAGTTGTCTAAATTCGGATGAGCCACAATCACCATAGTTTTCATACTCAGGTCTCTCCTGTCTCATTTGGTTTGTTTGACACCCCCATTATGTTTCGGATCGGTTTCGTTGAAAAGTACGCTCTTTTTCTGTACTTAGTCCGCTCTAGCGTACCTAATCATCCCGTGCATAGTACGATAAAACGTACTAAGTACGAATAAGAATAGTACTGGGTTTAAATCGAATCCTGTGCTACATTACTATCATCCAAGAAACAAAATCGATCACACACTTCCTAGCGGGAGATGAGAATATGAGAATAACCGATCATGAACGGCCTAACACCGACGGTATCCTGACAACGCTGCAATTAATCGGAGGCAAGTGGAAACCGCTGATTCTGTTCATTCTGCTGCAGGACGGAACCAAACGGTTCGGGGAGCTTCGGCGTCTGCTTCCGGGCGTGACCCAAGGCATGCTCACAAATCAGCTCCGTGAACTGGAGCAGGATGGGCTGGTCGTACGCAAGGTATATCAGGAGATCCCGCCCAAGGTGGAGTATTCCGTCTCGGAGCACGGGAAGAGCTTGGACAGCGTACTCTCCGACATGTGCACCTGGGGATTTCAGCATCAGGAATATGTCAACAAGGTCAACGGACAGTCTGATGAGGGCTCAGGGAAAAACGCAGGCGGACTGTAACGAAAACAGCAAACCCGGGCGAGATACCTCGCATTTCTCGAAATAACGATCGCATGCATTTACATGCAGTTACTCCCTGTGGCGCATCACGATTCGTGTCTGCCAAACACCTCATGCAACGTCCGGCTTCCCCTCCCTCTTCGTATTCCACAAGCCGTTCCTCTTGGGATCGGCTTCACCGCTCTCCTGCTTATCTTTACCTGTCGCATATCTAAATGAATATGGGCCGAGCAGGTTGAGCGCAGCTTGAAAATGAATCGCAGAAATTCACTTCCACCTATTGCCTATTTATGTCGATACGATATATATTTATATCGTATCGACATATTGTTGGGGGTGGGCTTTATGTATGAAATCTTTGTTCTGGGCGAATTAATGACCGGAGACAAACACGGTTACATGCTTCAAGAGATCCTAAAAAATACAGGCGGGCCTTACCGCCAGATCAGTTCAGGAACGTTGTATCCCCTGCTGTCCCGGATGGTGGATCACGAGTGGATCCATCTCAGTCTGGACGGGTCCGGCGGAGGCAAACGGCCCCGAAAAATCTACGGGATTACCGATTCCGGCCGTCGGAAGTTTCTCGAGCTCATGGAGAAACCACTGGAATACAACATGGATACGGAGCAGACGTTCCACTTCAAAATGGTCTATTTCCGGTATGTTCCGAAAAGGGTTCGACTCGACTGCCTGCAGCAGTATTTGATTTATCTGGAGACCAACCTGAAGCATGTGACGGACTTTGAAGCAGAGATCGCGTTCTATAAACCCGAACCTGAGAAACAGCGGCTTCAATTGCTAAGGGTGCTGGATCACCGAAAGCAAATGGGAGAGACGAATATCGAGTGGATCAAGAAAGAAATAGCGGCTGTTAAGTCCGAAGAAGACTAGCGTTCAAGCGTTTATGCATTTACATATCAAGGAGGGGATTACTGGATGGAACGTTTATGGACGAAGCCGTTTATTCAGATGACGGTCGGAATGCTGTTTCTGTTTACGGGCTTCTATCTGCTGCTGCCCACGCTTCCGCTGTATATCAAGCACCTGGGCGGCTCCGAGACCCAGGTGGGCTTGGCGGCCGGCGCATTTACGCTGACGGCGGTGGTCTTTCGCCCGATGGTCGGGGGATTGGTGGACCGGTACGGCAGAAGAGCTTTTTACGTTTGGGGTCTTATCTTCTTTGTTCTTTCGATGTACCTCTACGATTGGGTCGGCAGCATTCTGCTTCTGCTTGCGCTGCGGATCCTGCACGGCGCGAGCTGGGCTTTCTCGACAACCTCCATCGGGACGGTCATCACGGATTTAATCCCGATCTCCCGCCGCGGGGAAGGCATGGGCTGGTACGGTATGGCGATGACGGTGGCAATGGCCATCGGCCCGATGCTGGGTACTTATATCGTGAGCGGGTATTCATTTCGGACGTTGTTTCTAGTCGCTACCGGGCTCTCCCTGATTGCCTTCATACTGGCCTACATGACCAGAGCGCCTTATCAAGCCAAACCTTCGGCTGGGCGAATTCAGCTGGTCGAGAAATCCGTTCTGCCTGTCACGGCCGCCATCTTTTTCCTGGCCGTCGCCTATGGGGGAATTACGACCTTTCTCCCGCTGTTTGCCGAGTCCATCCGGGTCAATCCGGGAACCTTTTTCCTGGTGTACGCCGTCGCTCTTACCTTGATCAGGCCCTTTGCCGGGAAGCTGTCGGACCGTTTCGGCGAAGCGGCCGTCATCATTCCGTCCCTTGTTGTCACGGCCGGTGCCCTGATCGTCTTAAGCCAATCGAGCGGATTGCCCGGATTGATTACCGCCGCCATTCTGTACGGCATCGGTTTCGGTTCGGCCCAGCCCGCCCTTCAAGCAGCCACCCTGCGCATTGCGCCCGAGAACCGGAGAGGCGCAGCCAATGCCTCGTTCATGACGGCATTCGATCTCGGCATCGGACTTGGCGCCATCGTGTTGGGCCTGATCTCCGAGCGTATCGGCTATGCCTATCTGTTTACGGTTACGGCCGTGTCTGTTGTCGTATCCTTGGTCATATTCGCGGTCTTTGTAAGAAGACTGCTTACGGCTGGCGTTGCAGAGAAGGAATGAAAGCTGTCCGATATCAAGCAAACACGCCCGCGGACTTGGACCGCCGCTGTTGCATTGGAGCGTTCCGTCGCAGTGGAGCACTCCTGCCTGACCGAAGCCGTTTTGCCGGGGTGACAGAGCTGCCGACCCTCTAAGCCCGCCAGCCTCGGAAGTCTGAACTTCCGCCCCTCCGGCTTCGTAACCTCCGAGCCCGCTTCCGAATAGGCTAACGTATCTGATGTTAGATTGGAGCGATGGTACGCATGGCGCAATATGTACCGCCGGTGAACATTCATACTCTCACGCATACGGCACGCGGGCTCGTGATTCATTATCCGCAGGTATACGGCCTCATGAATCCTGGAGCAGAAGAAGCCATCAACCGGGCCATTATTCTTCAAATCCAAGATATGCAGCGTGAACAGCAGCAGGTTCAGACCGGCACCAACCCGCAAACGACGGGCACCTTTGAGATTAAAACGAACGAGCGCGGCATTCTTAGCCTCGTGCTGACCAACTACACCTACTCCGAGCATATGGCGCACGGGTATACGGTGACCAAAGGACTGACCTTCTCCACGGCCACCGGACAATCCTATGCCTTATCCGATCTGTTCCGCCCGGGCTCCGGCTATCAAGCTGTCTTGGCCGCCGAAGTGAACCGTCAGATCAAGGAACGCGGCATTCCCGTGCTGGAGAACGTTCCGGTTACCGTTTCGCCGAATCAAGACTTCTATCTGGCCGATAAGTCGCTGGTCATCTTCTATCCGCTGTATGCCATCACGCCATACTATGTCGGCTTTCCGATGTTCCCCATATCGGTATACGACCTCTTGGACCTGGCGCCCGAGAACGGATTGTTATCGGATCTTGCCGCGGATGTGGCGTAGGAAGCAGCAGCGCATTCAGGCGATATGCAGCAAAAAAACAAACCCGATGCCCTGGCGTCTTACGCCAAAGT
Organism: Paenibacillus sp. HGF5; assembly: GCF_000204455.1. Lineage (NCBI taxonomy): Bacteria > Bacillati > Bacillota > Bacilli > Caryophanales > Paenibacillaceae > Paenibacillus > Paenibacillus sp. HGF5. The sequence continues at coordinate 25,691 of NZ_AEXS01000161.1, forward strand.
TTCGGGTTTGTTGGTTATTATCTTATGATCCAGCCGCGCCAGTTACACCATGATTTTGCAAATATCGTTGGTGAATTCCACCGGATCGGCAATCGGCAAGCCCTCGATCAGCAGCGCCTGATTGTACAGCAGATTCGTGTAGAGCTTCAGCTTATCCTGATCCGCTTGCAGCGCCTTCAGGGATTGGAACACCTCATGGTTCGTGTTGATCTCCAGCACCTTGTCGGCTTGGATATCCTGCCCGTTCGGCATTGCCTTCAGGATTTTCTCCATCTCGATCGAGACTTCGCCCTCCGTGGACAGGCACACCGGATGGGATTTCAGTCGTTTGGAGGCTTTGACGGACTTCACCTTGCCGGCCAAGAGGCTGCCCATGGCTTCAAAGAGCTCCTTGTTGTCGCTCTCTTCGGCTTCATTCTCCTGTTTGTCGGCCTCGGAATCGATACCGAGATCCCCGCTGGATACCGATTTGAATTCCTTCTCCTTGTATTTCATGAGCATCTTGATCGCAAACTCGTCGACATCGTCGGTAAAGTACAGGATTTCATAGCCATTGTCCAGCACCATTTCGGTCTGCGGGAGCTTCTCGATCCGGTCGATGGAGTCGCCGGAAGCATAATAGATATACTTCTGATCCTCCGGCATTCTTGACACGTACTCATCCAGGGAGACCAGCTTCTTCTCCTTGGAGGACGTGAACAGCAACAGATCCTGAAGATCTTCCTTGTTCATGCCGTAATCGTTGTAAACGCCGAATTTCAGGCCTCGGCCGAAGGATGCGAAGAATTTCTCGTAATTCTCCCGCTCGTCCTTCATCATGCCCTGCAGCGCGCTTTTCACTTTGTTCTTGATGTTCTTCGCGATCAGCGTCAGCTGGCGGTCATGCTGCAGCATCTCGCGGGAAATGTTCAGAGACAGATCCTCCGAATCGACCATCCCTTTCACGAAGCTGAAATAGTCCGGCAGGAGGTCTCCGCATTTATCCATGATCAGAACGCCGTTGGAATAGAGCTCAAGCCCTTTTTCGTATTCCTTGGTGTAATAATCGAACGGCGTATTCTCGGGAATGAACAGAATCGCGTTATATACCACGGCACCATCCGCTTTGACGTGAATATGTTTGAGCGGTTTATCGAAGCCGTAACGCTTCTCGTTATAGAAGTTGACGTAATCTTCGTCCGTCAGCTCGCCTTTGTTCTTGCGCCAGATCGGCACCATGCTGTTGATGGTCTGCTCTTCCTGAACTTCCTCGAACTCGTTCTCGGCGTCTGCCTTCGGACGCTGCGTTTTCACGTCCATTTTGATCGGATAACGGATAAAATCGGAGTACTTCTTAATGATCGCTCTTAGGCGGTATTCTTCCAAATACTCGTCATACTGATCGTCTTCCGTGTTCTCCTTGATCTTCAGCACGATCTCGGTTCCGACGGAATCCTTCTCGGCAGGCGTAATGGTATACCCGTCCGCGCCTTCGGATTCCCATTTATATGCCTCGTCGCTGCCCAGGGCACGGCTCGTCACGGTCACGACGTCGGCCACCATGAAGGCGGAGTAGAAGCCCACGCCGAATTGACCGATGATATTGTGTCCGTCCTTCGCTTCATTCTCGCTCTTGAATGCAAGGGAACCGCTCTTCGCGATGACGCCGAGGTTATTCTCAAGGTCTTCCTTGGTCATCCCGATCCCCGTATCGGCAATGGTCAGCGTGCGGCTGGCTTTATCCGCGGTAATCTTAACGTAGTAATCCTCTTTATTAAAGGTCAGGCTGTCGTCGGTCAGCGCTTTATAATAAATCTTGTCGATTGCGTCGCTGGCATTCGAAATCAGCTCGCGCAGGAATATCTCGCGCTGCGTATAGATGGAGTTGATCATCATCTCGAGCAGCCGTTTGGATTCAGCTTTAAACTGTTTTTTTCGCCATGAAAAAATCTCCTTTCCAATCTGAACGAGGTTTCTTTTAGCACTCTTTACAACAGAGTGCTAACACTTCTTCTATTTAAACATGTACCAATTTTTTGATGTCAATATGTTTGGAGACTTTCATGACTCAAACGCGGCAGCAACCTTTGATCGGCGATGCAGAAGATTTCGGATGAATCCCTGGAGAACGGGCAGCAAGCGTCGAAAGGGCAGTCTAAAAAGGAATCCCCTTTTTAGACTGCCCTCCACATTCATGGCTCGATGCTGCTGTTTAATCTCTTGGATAAAACCGGGCGAATCCACCATACGTAATACAAGCCGCATAGAAGCAGCACTCCGGCCGTGGCCAGGAAGGGGAGCCGATAATCCTGCCGGGCCAGGATCAGTCCGGCGACAAAGGTTGCCCCGGACGAGCCTAAGCTCCGGAAAACCGACCGCATGCCGGCGTACAAATTTCGCTCCTTTTCATTAAAGGCCGACATCAGCAGACTGTCCAGCAGATTGGACAGCATGGTCACGCCGCCGCCCCGCAGCAGAAACAGCCCGACGAACAGCCAAACGGGGAGTATCATGTATAGCGCGGAAAACAGCAACATATTTACGATAAATACCGAGATAATGGCCGTGTTATAACCGAACCGCTCCATGACGTAGGGCGTCATCAATGAGCATACAAACAGCAGGATCGCGCCGATGGCCAGAATGAGGGATACCTGGTCGTCCATCCAATCCAGGCGGAACTTCACGATGACGTTCAGGAAGGAGCCGGTCATCGCGATGCAGCCGCCGAGCAGCGCCGTAAACACGGCGAACAGCCACAAGGTCCCTGACGATAGCGGCCCCGTTAACCTGGATATACCCTTAGAGGATGAAGCCGTCGCCGCTTCCTCATCCACGACTCTACGCTCGGCAGGCAGCCAGAATGCCCGGATGATGCCGTGAAGCACAAGCACCAGCCCGGTCAGCAGAAGCGACACTTCATAACCCCTGCTTCCTTCGAGCCCCTTCGAGATATATCCGGCCGCGAGCGTTCCGAGTCCCGTAAAAGCCGTAAAGACGGCAAACAGCAGGGAAAATGCACGGGCTTCCTCTTTACGGGAACGGCAATAATGGAAGAGAAGCTGGATCTCCGTTGTCTCCACCAGCGTCAACCCGGCAGACACCATGACTTGAGCGGCATAGAACCACAGCAAATCATCGCTGACGGCAAACAGCACATTGCCTGCGGCGATAAAGAATACGCCGGTAACCAGCAGTTTTTTTCTTCCTGTCCGGTTGGCGAGCAGGGATACCGGAATGGCGAGCACGCCCATAATCAGAATGCCCATCGACACCAAGGCGCCGATCTCGTCTTCCCTCAGCCCCCGGAAGAGCAGATGCAGATTCAGGACGAGTGTATAAAGGCCGATCCCGATGCCGTAGAAGGCCTCGCTTATCAGGAACCGGCGCACCCCCGTAGACAGCTGCAGCAGGTCTTTGATGTAAAAGGACATGTTATTCCCCTTCTCCAGAAAATCCGGTAACGATATGAGATGAAAATCACCGGGTTACTCGTATAATCCCGCTTCCGCGCGCATCCGCCGGCTCAGCCGTACCGGATCCGTATCCTCGGCAGCGTAAGACTTCAGCAGCATGCGGAACGAGAACGGCTCCGGCTTGATCGAGTGCTCGGGAGCCTGCGCCGGACCGCAGCTGTTGCTGCCAAGCCCGTTCTGCCGGTAATCCAGGTTCAGCGTAATGAAACGCTGCGAAACCAGATCGCTGGCATGCGCGGCAGACTCCACGTCCTGATCGGTGTAGCGGCTCGCACTGAAATTAAGGGTGGGCTCGCCTACGGCAAGAAGCCCCAGCCCCGCACCATCCGCCAGCGAGACCCAGCGGACATCCGAGCGGTTCCCGTTTTCCTGCGGATAGATATAGGGCGTAAACAATCCGTCCACGGTGCTGCGGTATTCCCCGAACCGCCCCGCTTCCAGGCTGTCCGGGTAGCTTTCCCCAGGCCCTCTGCCGTACCAGCGGACATGTTCCATGTCGCCGGCGACTTGCATTTGCAATCCGATTTTTGGCAGCATGGCGGGCGGCGTGCCGATCGGCTCACCCTTCGCGTCCATGATGATCAGGCCGCTGGAAGTGATCGTATAGGTCGTTTCGCAGCGGAAGCCCCAGTCGTATACCGGCGGAGCGATGCGGGAAATCCGCTTTACCTCAACGCATTCCTGGTCCAATCGCTTCCATTCGAAATGATCGACCCGCTCGGAGAGCCGGTCCAAATGGGCCTTGCGCCAATCCGGAAGCACGTACATGTCGTTATCGATCGGCGGACGCCAGAAATTCAGCGCCGGTCCGCCAAACGCGATTCTTTTGCCATCCATGGACAAGGTTTCGAAGCCGGAATGAAGGGCGCTGAGGGACAGCTGAAAGCTTCCATTCCCAACGTGAAGACCATGCTTTTCTTCGCTAATCTGCAGAGGTCCCCGCCGCAAAGCAGCGGTCGGTTCGAATTCAGGCTTCGACGCTTCGCACAGCAGAAACTGGGACCATGCCACTTCATGTCCCCGTTCCGCCCAGCGGCAGTCCGCGGCCAGCGAGAGGGATACCTCCAGCCACAGCTCGGCATAAGGATTCACGCCTATTGTCGCTTGCTCCAAGACCTTCAGGAGATTTAGCTCCGAGCTTGTGCCTGCTTCGATGCGGGGAAGGTCCAGCGCTCCGCTGCGGACAAGCTGTCCATCGGACAGTACCCGGTAATGGGCCTGCAAATGATCCAGCGAAATGAAATCATAGCGGTTCATGATATGAAGCACACCGTGTCTTCGCATCGACATGCGGACAGGTTCAATGACCTTTTTGTATTCCAGAAGTCCGGGTGAAGGCGTCCGGTCCGGACGGACCAAACCATCGATGACAAAATTGCTGTTGTTCGGCACATCGCCATAATCGCCGCCGTACGCATAATCCATGCTGCCGTCCGGCGTCCTTCTGCTCAGCCCGTGATCGATCCATTCCCAGACAAAACCGCCCGCCAGGCGGGGATGCGCTTCAAAGGCATCGAAGTAAGGACGCAGTCCGCCGGGCCCGTTGCCCATCGCGTGCGCGAATTCGCACAGGATATGCGGCTTGGGATGATCGGTCATTTTGCCGAAGCCCTCCATCTTCTCGACGGAGGAATACATGGTGCTCACCACGTCGCACACCTCGGCTTCGCGGTCCTCCTCGTAATGGATCAGCCTCGTCGGATCATGCTCCCGGCACCACTCCGCCATCGCGCGGAAATTGCAGCCGAAGCCGGATTCGTTGCCGAGGGACCAGAACAGCACGGACGGATGGTTCTTATCCCGCTCCACCATCCGGCGGACACGGTCCACGTACGCTTCCTTCCAATCCGGATCATCGCTCAGGCGGGAAATGTTGCCGAGCGGCTCGAAGCCGTGGGTCTCCAAATCCGTCTCTTCCATGACGTACAGCCCGTACACGTCGCACAGCTCGTAGAATCGGGGGTCATTCGGATAATGCGCCGTCCGTACGGCATTGATGTTGTGCTTCTTCATCAACCGGATGTCCTCCAGCATCGTGGACAGGGTGACGGTTCGGCCCGTATCCGGATGATGGTCATGGCGGTTGACGCCTTTCAGCAGGATTGCCCTGCCATTAACGAGAAGCCGTCCGTCCTTTACTTCGATGGAGCGGAAGCCGACGCGCTGCGCCACCGTCTCCAGCGTCTCCCCCTGATTATCCCGCAGGGTGATCACCAGGTGGTACAGTGCCGGTGACTCGGCACTCCATAAATCCGGGTCCGCCACCTCGATCTCAAAATCCTCCACGGAAGAGTGCCCGACGTCTTTGCCGGTTGACCCCATCTCCGCTCCAGCGCCATTCAACAGCCGCAACTGGACGGAGCCGCGCTCCGTACCTTCCAGCTCCAATTGGACCTGCAGCTTCGCGTTCCGATACTCCGCATCCAGCTCGGTCGTTACGCGGAAGTCGTTGATACGAAGCGCCGATGGCTCGGCGATCAGGTACACGTCCCGGAAAATGCCGCTCATCCACCACATATCCTGGTCTTCCAGATAGCTTCCATCGGACCATTGGTATACCCGGACGGACATCTTGTTAACGCCGGGCTTCAAATAAGGCGTCAGATCGAACTCCGAAGTCAGCCGGCTTCCCTGGCTGTAGCCGATAAACGACCCGTTCAGCCACACATGGAACGCGCTGTCCACCCCGTCGAATTTGACGCCGATCTTTCTGCCGTCCCAATGCTGCGGAAGCTCGAACTCGCGGACATAGCTGCCGGTCGGATTCGCATTTGGCACATGCGGCGGGTCCACGGGGAACGGATAGTACAGGTCCGTGTAATGCGGATGCCCGTAGCCCTGCAGCTGCCAGTGCCCCGGAACCGGGAGGTCATCCCATGCCGATACATCGTAATCCTCCTCATAAAATGCTTCCGGAGCGCTCTCCGGCTCCTCGGCATAGTGGAATTTCCACACCCCGTTCAGCGATTGGTACCAGGCCGAGCTGCCTCTGTCATAACTGAGCGCTCCGTCCGCATCCGCGAACGGAATGAAATAGGCCCGGCTCTTTGCCCGATTTCGTTCCAGCACGCTCAGGTCATCCCAGTCGCGGCCAATACGATGGTCTTTCATCATGTCTCTCCATCCTTTCCCAAGCGGTCTAAGCTTCTAGAGGTCGTTCAACAAGCCGTCTTTCCATGACGTTTTGAACACGCACTTCTATGTTCTGATGCTGTTTCAAGCTCCATATCCATTGTGGATGCCTCTTATCGCCGGCACCGTTTACCCCTTGATTCCCGTTGTGGCAATGCCGCCAACGATATAACGCTGCGCGAAGAAAAAGACGGCCAGCGGCGGAATCGAGATCAGGCAGGTGATGGCCATAATGGATTGCATGTCGACGCCGTGCATGCCCTTGAATTGGGATAACCCCAGCGTCAGCGTATATTTCGTCTGGTCGTTCAGGAAGATGAGCGGGCCCAGGTAATCGTTCCAGCAGCTCATCATATGGAACACGGCCACCAGGATGAGCGACGGACCCATCAGCGGCACGATAATCCGCAGCAGAACCGTCATTTTACCCGCCCCGTCAATCGTTGCCGCTTCATCCAGCTCCTTCGGCAAGGTCATGATGAACTGGCGCAGCAGGAAAATGAAATAAGCGGAGCCGAACCAGGACGGAACGATTAGCGGTTTCAGCGTATTGATCCAGCCCAGGTAGTTGAACTCCATATATTGCGGAATCATGGTCACTTCCCAGGGAATCATCATGGTGGCAAGCACGATCAGGAACAGCGCGTCCCGCCCCTTGAATTGAAACCGGGCAAACCCGTAAGCCACCAGCGTGCACGAGACGAGCTGCCCGAGCGTCGACAGCAGCGTCACGATCAGCGTATTTTTCAAAAACAGGTTAAACGGCTGAATGCTCCAGGCCTCCGCGAAATTGCTGAACCTCCACACGGAAGGAAACCATTTCGGAGGAAACAGATACAGCTCCTGCTGCGACTTCAGCGCCGTCGTGACGGCCCAGAAGAGCGGAGCAATGAACAGCAGCGAGCACAGAATAAGCAGTGCGTACGTGATCACCCTTTTCATATGGAACCTCCCTCCCTGCTGGCTTGAACCCCTTGCTTGGCACGCTTCGGCTTCGGCTTCGGCTTCGGCTTCGGCTTCGCCTTCTCCTTCTTCGTCTTCATCTCGCCCTCATAGAACACCCAGGCCTCCGAAGACTTGAACACAAGGAACGTCAGCGTCAGCACGATCAGGAACATGAACCAGGCGTTGGCTGCGGAATACCCCATCTTGAAATATTTGAACGCATTCTCGTACATGTACATCGCATAGAAAAACGTCGACTTCAGCGGGCCCCCGCCCGTGAGCAGAAGCGCCAGCGTCAGCTGCTGGAACGCGGCAATGATGGACGTAATCAGATTGAACAGCAGCGTCGGCGTGATCATCGGAATGGTCACATTGAAGAACTGCCGAATCTTGCCCGCCCCGTCCATCGAGGCCGACTCATACAGGTCCTTCGGAATTCCCTTGAGACCCGCCAGAAAAATAAGCATCATCGAGCCCTGTCCCCATAGGCTTGCAATGACCATGGCGACCAGGGACCACTTCGTATCGTTCAGCCAGTCCGGCCCTTCGATGCCGACCAGCGATAAGAAATAATTCAGGATTCCGTAATCCCCGCTGTACACCCAGGACCAGATCATGGCGAGGACGACGCCGGAAATGACCGACGGCAGGTAGAAGGCGGTGCGGAAGAATGCGCTCCCCTTTACCTTCTGATTCAACAGCATAGCGAGTCCCAGAGCCACGACGATGTTCAGCGGCACGAACAAAGCCGCGAATTTCAGCGTAACCAGCAGCGATTTCCAGAACAGCGGATCGTTCGAGAACATCTCCACATAGTTGTCGATGCCGACAAAGGTCACTTGGCCTACGATCGGCCAATCAAAAAACGAAATGACGAGGGAAAACAGCAGCGGGCCGAGCGTGAAAATCAGGAATCCGAATATCCATGGAAAAATGAAGAGGTAGGGCACGGCCCCACCCCAACGTTTTGGTCCAAGTCGCTTCGGGGCCGCTGTCTGCTGTTGTGAGTAAGGCACTTGCGTTTGGGCCATTTTCGCGAACCTTCTTTCTTCGATTATTTCAAATAGCGTTCGCTATCCTTCACCGCCTGGTTCAGAACCTCCTGCGCATCGCTGCCGAACATGACGGATTCCACGGCTGCCGACAGCTGGCGGTTCACTTCGTTCCATTTTGGGTTCAGCAGAAAAGCCGGCGTATTGTCCGAACGCTCCAGCATCGTGTAATACGGCTTGTAGAGCGGATCCTGGTCCTTCTTCAGCTCGTTGACCACGCTGACCCGGACCGGCAAGTCGGCCACGCGCATTTTGATCGCTTCATCCGATACGTAGAATTTAATGAACTCCCACGCCAGATCCTTGTTCTTGGAATCCTTCGCTATGGATAATGCGGATTCGGCCAATACGCCCTTCACTGGCTTGCCCTCGAAGGCCGGCATTTCCACCGTACCCACATCGATTCCGGCTTCCCTGAAGGATTCCAGCGGCCAGATGCCGCTCTCCCACATGGCAATCTTGCCCGCTTTGAAAATATCCTCCCCGCTCTGCTGCCCTTTGCCTCCGGTCAGGACCGCCGAGCCGTTCTTGAGCATATCGCCAAACATCTGAATGGCTTCCGCCGTTTCCTTACTGTTCATGTAGCCTTCGATCGTTGTGCCGTCCTCCGAGATGAAGGATCCGCCGTTGCTCCATACGAACCCTTGAAGGTCATACGTATCGTTCTCGGCCCGTACACCGAAGCCGTACTGCTTCTTGGATTTATCCGTCAGCTTCTCGGCGATTTCCTGGAACTCCGCCCATGTCCATCCATCGCTCGGGTAAGCAATGCCCGCATCGTCGAACATCTTCTTGTTGTAGTACACGACCCGGGTCGTAAAGCCCGCCGGGATTCCGTACAGCTGATTGTCGATCTTGCCGTAGTTGAACAATCCTTGGTAAAAATCATCGATGTTCAAATCCTCGTCCTTGGACGCGTAACCGTCCAGCGGCTCCAAGGATTGGTGATACGTCGGAAAATCCCACATGTACATCACGTCCGGCGGATTGGCTGCGCCGAATCCGGCGGCCAGCTTCTGATCGAATCCGTCGGCATAGGCCTCGACCTGCACCTTCGTGCCGGGATGCGACTCTTCGAACTTCTTGGCGATCTCCTGCTCGATCTTCAGCGCATCTCCCGTATCCCATGTCGCGAAACGAAGCGTCGTTGCCGCCTCTGATGAGCTTCCGTCCGGCTGCTTCGCGCTGCCGGTCCCGCCGCTGCCGCCGCATGCGGCCAGCAGCGATGCCATTAACGTCATTACCGAAACCATCGCGATCCATGACATTCTCTTTTTCATATTGTCAGCTCCCCTAAAGTATTGAGTTGATATGAATTGAACCGCTTTCATCATAACTCGGATGAAAGCGGTTCAAAACGTGCGCTGATTCGCAGATGATCGTATTTTTGTTCGAACTTTAGCCCGCGGGTGTTCATTTGTTTACGATGATTCTCCTTTTTGTTCGGCACGGTATTGGCTTGGCGTCTGACCCGTGCAGCGCTTGAACCATTTGCTGAAATATTTGCTGTCTCCGAGTCCCGTCTTCTCGGCGATCTCCTGCATCGTTAAGGAGGTTTCGCGCAGCAGGCCGTAAGCAAGGCGGAGCTTGCGCTTATATTGGAACGCGATGAAGCTGTCGCCGACCGTTTTCTTGAACAGGATCGAAAAATGGCTGCGGCTCAGCCCCACCTGCTGGGCCAGCTCCGCTGCCGACCACTCGTCCGCGGGATGTTCGTGCAGCAGATGAACCGCCTGCAGGATCGGCTCCGGCCACTGCTCTCCGCTCAGACCGTACACCCGCTCCAGCTCGACTTCCTTGTGCAAGGATTGAAAGGCTTTCTGCACATCCTCCGAGTCCTGAAGACCTCCCCGCCAATTCCAGGCAAGCTTCCCGCATCGGCTCTTGATCTCCACCAGCAGCCCGTCCGCCGCTTCCTTATATTCCTCAGGTACGGCCCAATAGCAGCTGTCCGCGCCGTATGGGACCCGCTTGCTGGTGCGCAATCCCGGCTCCTCGGAGCCCTGCTCCTTCAGCAGGTGCTCCCAACTGCCGCTGCAGCCCGCCGTTTTGATCAGATACAGCGAGATGGGCTTGCCCTCTCCCAGCCCAGCGCGGCTGCAAAGCTCCCGGAGTTCTCCGGGGAAACGGTCGCTGTGCCCGTTAAGCCAAGCAAACAAATGGGCGGAAACCTGTTCTTCCAACCCGTACCCGTTGGCCGGCGCATCAGACAGATCGCGTTGAAATTTACCCAGCATCGCTTCGAGCTCTTCGTCTTCGAAGGCGGTTTTCAGCAGATATCCGGACGCGCCAAGCCGCATCCCTTCCTGGGCATATTCGAAATCCCGATGGCAGCTGAGCAGAATGATCCGGGTTTCCGGCGCAGCCTCCTTCACCTTCCGGGAGAGCTCGATCCCATCCATCTCCGGCATGACGATATCCGTAATGACAACCTGCGGCCGATACTCCAGAAAAGCCTCCCAGGCCGCCTGGCCGTTGGGACTGTCCGCCACCACCTCCATCCCGAACCGTTCCCAGGGCACCGTGGAGCGGAGTCCCTTGCGCACTATGCTTTCGTCGTCGGCAATCATCACTTTAATGTTCTCTGTATTCATCATCGAAAGACTCCTCCCTTTTCGGCCAGCGTATGATGATCGTTGTTCCTTCTCCCTTAACCGAATGCACCTTCAGTCCGTAGAGCGGACCGAAATGCAGCTTGAATTTCTGGTCGGCGTTCCGCACGCCAAGCCCGCCGCGGCCCTTCCGCTTCGTCTCCGGCGAAAACAACCGCGTCAGTTTGTCCTCCCTGATGCCGGCTCCGTTATCGCGGAGCGTGAGCACAAGCTCGTCATGATCCTCCTCGACCTTGACATGGATCTCTCCCTGCCCGTCCGTAAAGGCATGGAAAAATATATTCTCGAACAACGGCTGAAGCGTCATCCGCGGAATCAAATACGGCAGAAGCGAATCATCGCAATCCAGGCGATAACGAAATACTTCGCCGTACCGGATTTCCTGGATCTTCAAGAAGTGGCCGATCATGCGCAGCTCCCTGTTTAGGGTAACGAGTTCCTGGGAAATATCCAGATTTCCCTCCAGCACCAGCGTCAGATGGTACAGCATCTGGCGAATGTCCTCCGCGCCTTGCAGCCGGGCCTTCCACTGGATGGAATTCAGGGTGTTGAACAGCAGATGGGGGTTGATCTGATAATGGAATGCGCGCAGCTCGGCCTCTTTTTTCAGCCGCTCGCTCTGCTCCACCTCGCCAATCAGGGTCTGCACGCCCGTTACCATCCGGTTAAAGCTCATATCGAGGCTGCCCAGCTCATCCCTGCCTTCGATGGGCGTACGGGTATCCAGCTTGCCGAAGCTCACCTTCTGCATCGAGTCCTTCAAGGTCCGGATCCGCGAAGTGAACCGGGAAGAGAACAGATAAGCGATGCCAAAAGCGAGCAGGCAGGATACGATGGCAACAACCATCGTGTTCGCCCGGATCACGTCCGAGGATTGATAGAACGCCTTGGCGGGAATTCTGGCTTCCATGGTCCATTGGTTGGCGTCAATCGTCCGGGTCCAGGCCACATCGCTGTCATGGGGCGTATACGGAGCGTCCGTCTCATATACGACCGTGCCGTCCGGCGATGTAATAAGCAGATGGGCATGCGTGTCGGCCTCGAACTTGGCATAACTTCGCAGCAGCTCCTCGGCGTTCTCCTCGATCAGGATGACGCTGCCGTCCTGAGCCTTGTCCGGGTGATGGATCGGCACCGCCAATCCTAGGACAGGCACGTTGTCGCTATCGCTGTTATTTATGGAATGATCCTGCGGATAGAAGCCCAGCCAATAGGTGCCGGCATAGGCTTTCGGCCTGGCGTTCCACGCCGGGATATTGCCGAGTTTGTTCACGTCCAGGTTGTTCTCCCCATAGTAATAACCGGAGCTCGTTATGATGTAGATCCCGGCTGTCAGCTGCGTCCGCAGGGACTTCAACAACGATTCGAAATCGTTCTTCTCCATGATGTCGCCATAGGTGGACGGCGTCCCGTTCCCGATTCCCGAATGGCTCGGGTCCAGCAGGTAGGAATAAATCGTCTCCGCCGTCTGCTTCATCCGCCCCAAAGCCGAACTGATCTGCTGCTCCAGCTGCGCCACGGCATTATCGCCGTATTTGCCGAACTGGGAGTTAATCACTTTAGCGGATTGAACATAGGAAAGTCCGCCAAGCGAGAACAGCGGAATCAGGGTGACGACTAAAAAACAGGTAAGCAGCTTGGTTCTTATGCTCTGATAGGTGCCGGTGAACATCCGTCCGGCTCGGTCTTTGATTCCCTGAAGATTCATGGCTACTCTCCCCATTGTCGTATCGAATCGTATCGTGAATATGCATCCGATCGTTCGCCATGCGGCTGTACTGTTTACGAGATTCCGTGATACCGCTTTCATTATAAACCTGAACAAAGGGCTTGTAATTAGGCGGCAACTGGAAAATAAGAGGAAACGGAAAAAGCACCTCCTCCGCAAGGCCAAAAGCCCGGGAAGAAGTGTTAGTCCGTGACAGTTATAACGTGTATTCATGTCCAAGAATCAAAAATACGCTGGAGGTCCAGGTGAACGCCCGATCGCGAAGCCCCGCTCCGGTCAGGGCATCAAAATTCTCGGCCATGCCGCTGAGACTGACCATCCGGCAGTACCGCTCCGCAATCTCCGTGGCCAGCTCATTATCGCCGGCTGCGGCCACCCCTTCGACCAGCAGCATCGTGGAAGGGGCCCAGATCGGCCCGCGCCAATATCCGTCCGGCTTGTAATATGGGCTGCTTACGCTCTCGGTAGCCCAGCCGTTGCTCGTCAGGAATCGGTTTTCATCCCGAAGCCCTTCCAGTAGAGCCGTACGGATAAACTCGGGTAGGCGTCTTCCCAGCAGGATCGGAACGAACAACAGCAAGCTGTCTCCCTCGGACACCTCATGCGTTCCCGAACGACAGGCCGTGAACCGGCCATCCTTCCAGAAGTGCCGAATCAAACGCTCCAGCGTATCGTCCGCTCTCTGTCTCCACTGACTCGACTCCTCGGTCAGGCCCAGCAAACCCGCGATTTCGGCCAGCGTCTCCATCTGAATAATCAGATAGGCGGCAAGGTCGGGGCTCTCGACGGGAATGCCGTTATTGAACGCCGTGCTGTTGTCCCAGCCTGAATCGTTGCCGTGGTTATACTGGGGAATGCCGTCGCCGTCTTGGTCCCGATGCGTGAACCACCACTCCGTCCATTTGGACAATGGGCCATAGACCTCGCGCAGTTGGGTCTCCTTGATGAAATCGGTCCGACGCATCATCCAGGCCAGCGTCCAGCCGTGAATCGGCGGTTTGTTGCAATTCCAAAGCTCGTATTTATCGTTCACGAAGTCCGGAATCAGGCCGCTCTCATCCTGCCGGTCAAAAAAGATCATGAATTGATCCCAGGCCAGCTTGGGATTATGCCGCACGAGGGCCATTGCGTTAAAGCAGTTGTCCCAGCTCCA